>DATLUK010000030.1:0-4137 GCA_035533195.1 Acidimicrobiales bacterium
GAGCCGCTTCTCCACCCGGCCCGAAGGCTGGGCCGGGACCAACCTCCTGGCCACCTACCTGCACCATCATCCCGGGGGCGACCCAGCCCCGGTGGGTCACTTTGCCGCCAGCGCGGCGGCCTTCCGCCGGCGCCGCCAGACCGGCCGGTCCGACCCCGGGGAGAGTTAGGGCCAGAGGGGAGGATGGGGTGCCCTACGTCTACCCTACGTGGGTGAGGAAGACCAGTGTCTACCTGCCGGACCCGCTGAAACGGTCCCTGGCCGAGGCGGCGGCCCGATCCGGACTCTCGGAGGCCGAGATCGTCCGCCTGGCCCTCGAGCGCGAGCTCACCATCCCCGAACGCGACCGCCGGCCCCTGGACCGGCCCCTACCCGGTCGCCTGGTGGGCGTTGGGGTGGGACCGGGCGATCCGGGGCTGCTGACCCTGGCGGCCCTGGCCGCGCTGCGCCGGGCGGACCGGGTGGTGGCGCCGTCCACCTCCGTCGATGCGGTGGGGCGGGCCGAGATGATCGTCCGCCAGGCGGCGCCCGAGGTGCGGGTCGAGCGGCTGGTATTCGAGATGGCCCCGGACCGAGAGGCCAGAGACCAGGCGGTCGCTCAGGCGGCCGAGCGAGTGGTCGCCTGCCTCCGGACCGGTGAGGAGGTGGCCTTCATAACCCTGGGCGACCCCCTGGTCTATTCGACGTTCGCCAGTGTGAGTCGCCTCGTTCGCCAACTCCGGCCCGAGACGGTCGTGGACCACCAGCCCGGCATCATGGCCTTCCAGGCGCTGGCCGCCCGGACCGGAACGGTCCTGGCTGATGAGCGCCAGGCAATCCTGGTGCGCACCGCCCTGGCCGACGACGACCTGGAGGCTGACCTGAGGCGCAGAGAGGTGACGCTGGTGGCGTACAAGGGCGGGAGGCGCCTGCCCGACGTGGCCGCCGCCGTCGAGCGTTCGGGCCGCAGTGCAGGCGCCGTGGCCGGGGAGCTGTTGGGGATGGGCGGGGAGAGGGTGGCTGCCCTGGCGGAAATGTCATCCGGCCCGGCTTCGTACCTGGCCACGGTGATCGTGCCCGCCGAGGAGGGCGGGCGATGATCACCTTCCTCGGCGCCGGTCCGGGCGCGGAGGATCTCATCACCCTGCGGGGGGCCAACCGCCTGGCCGGCGCGGCCGTGGTGGTCTGGGCGTCGTCGCTGGTACCGGAGGCCGTGCTCGGCCACTGCCAACCGGGGGTGGAGGTGCACGACTCGGCCACCATGACCCTGGAGGACGTGGTGGCCGTCTATGCCGCCCATCCGGCGGACACGTCGATCGTCCGGCTGCACTCAGGCGACCCGTCGCTGTACGGCGCCCTGACCGAACAGATGGCGTGGTGTGATGCCAACGGTCGGGAGTGGGAGATCGTGCCCGGAGTTTCCTCACTGGCAGCGGCGGCCGCCGCCGCGGGCAAGGAGCTGACCGTGCCCGGCCTGTCCCAGAGCGTCGTCATAACCCGCCTGGCCGGGCGCACGGCGGCGTCGATGCCCGAGGGAGAGGGGGTGGCCGCTTATGCCGCCCACGGCGGGACCCTGGCCGTGTTCCTCTCCGCCGCCCGGCCCGACGAGTTGCAGGCCGAGCTCCTCGGGCCCGGCTCGGCATACCGGGAGGAGACACCGGCCGTCATAGTGGTGAGGGCCAGTTGGCCCGATGAGCAGGTGGTCACGACCACCGTGGGCCGGCTGGCCGCGGCGTTGCGCTCCACCGGCGCCACCATGACCACCCTGGTCCTGGTGGGCGAGTCGTTGGCGGGCGGAACACCCCCCCGCCGCACCCACCTCTACGCCCCCGAGTACACCACCGCCTACCGCCTGCGCTCCCAGGCCGGCTCGACCCGCGGCCGCCCCTCGGCCCGCCGCCGGTAGGAATGGCCGCCGAGTTCCCCCATGAGCCGCCCCTGGCGCCGGAGGTCGCCCGGGTCAGAGGCCTGCGCACCGGTTTCACCACCGGGGCCTGCGCCGCGGCCGCAGCCAAGGCCGCCGTGGTCTGGTTGACGAGCGGCCAGATCCCGCCCCGGGTGGAAATCGGTCTTCCCGCCGGGCGTCGGGTCGGCTTCGACATCCTGACCGTGGATGCCCCCACCGGCACCTGTGCGGTGGTCAAGGATGCCGGGGACGATCCCGATGTGACCCACGGTGCCCACATCACGGCCCGAGCGGATTGGGCGGATCCCGGAAGCGAGCCGGTGCTCCTCGGCGCCGGCGATGGTGTGGGCACGGTCACCCTGCCCGGGCTCGGCATCCCCGTGGGGGCGCCGTCGATCACCGCGGTCCCCCGCGCCATGATCGGCGCGGCCGTGGCCGAGGTGACGAGCCGTCCCGTGCGTATCGAACTTTCCGTTCCGGGCGGTCAGGCCATGGCGGCCAAGACATCCAACGCTCGACTCGGCATTCAGGGTGGCATCTCCATCCTCGGGACCACCGGGATCGTGCGTCCCTTCTCCACCGCCGCCTGGCGGGCCAGCGTGGTGCAGCAGGTGGACGTAGCCGCCGCTCAGGGGCAAAACCACATGGTCCTCTCCACCGGCGGCCGCACCGACGCTGCGGCTCAGCGGCTCTTCCCAGAGCTACAGCCAGTGTGCTTCGTTGAGGTTGGGGACTTCACCGGCATCGCCCTGCGCCGGGCCCGGCATCACGGCATGTCGCAGGTCACCTTCGTCGGTATGGCCGGAAAGATCACCAAGCTGGCCGCTGGGATTCTCATGACTCACTACCGCCGCTCCAAGGTGGATGGGGATCTCATGGCGGAGGTGGCCCGGGCCACCGGTGCCCCCTTGGCCGTGGTCGAGGCCGCCACCGCCACCGCTACAGCCCGCCACTTTGCCGAGGCGTGCGTGGCCGCGGGGGCTATGGCCCCGCTGGAGGAACTGTGCCGGCGGGCCGCTACCGCCTGCGCCCTCCACGCCCCCGGGCTGGCGGCGCAAGTGATCATGGTGGACTTCGAAGGCGAAGCGGTGCTGGCCCGTGGCTGAGCCGCTGATCGACGTGGTGGGCCTCCACGGTGGGGAGCCGTGGGGTGATACCGCCCGGGGGGCCCTCTCCGGCGCCGATACCGTGGCCGGGTCCGCTCGACATCTCGAGGCGGCCCAGGGCCACCTCCGTCCCGGGGTCGAGCTGCTGGTCCTCTCGGGCCCGCTGCCATCCTTTCTGGACGAGCTCGACGACCGCCGCCGGCAGGGCCGGCGGGTCTGCCTCCTCGTTTCCGGGGATCCGGGGTTCTTCGGGATCACCCACCTGGCCGCATCCCAACTCGGTGCCGACAGCCTCCGCGTCCACCCGGCGCCAAGCTCGGTCTCCCTGGCCTTCTCACGCGTGCCGCAGCGCTGGGACGACGCGGTAGTCGTCTCGGCCCACGGCCGGCCCCTGGACCTGGCCGTGTCCGAGGTGGCCCTTAACCCCAAGGTGGCGGTTCTCACCGCTCCGGATCAACCGCCCGAAGCCCTGGGACGAGCCCTGCGGGAGCGGGGTGTCGGTCCCCGCCGGGTGGTGGTGGCCAGCCGGCTGGGAGAGCCGGATGAGGCGGTGGTGCACTGTGATCTGGATGGACTGGCCGAGGGAAGCTTCGACGGTCTGTCCGTAGTGCTCCTGCTGAGCCCCGAACGGGAGCATGCCGGGAGCCCGGGTCTGCGCTGGGGTCGCGAGGAAACCGCCTTCCAACATCGGGAGGGGATGGTCACCAAGGGCGAAGTCCGGGCGGTCGCGCTGGGAAAGCTCGGCCTCCCTCCCACTGGCACGCTGTGGGACGTAGGAGCAGGATCGGGCTCCGTAGCGGTGGAGGCGGCCCGGTTGTGTCCCTCCCTGTCGGTATTGGCCGTCGAGCGCCGGCCGGATGACGTCGCCCGCATACGGGCCAACGCCGCCGGACTGGGGGTGACGGTCGTCGAAGGGGAGGCCCCCGCAGTCCTGTCGGGCCTGCCCGATCCCGACCGGGTCTTCCTCGGAGGCGGAGGCCTGTCTGTGCTCGACGCCGTCCTCGAGAGACTCCGCCCCGGTGGTGCGGTCGTGGCCACCTGGGCGTCCCTGGAGAGGGCGGCGGCAGCCGCTGAACGGCTGGGCAACGTGGTCCAGGTGGCGGTGAGCCGGGGTGTCCGCTTCGGCCCCGACCGCGCCTTCCGCCT
>DATLUK010000031.1:0-8734 GCA_035533195.1 Acidimicrobiales bacterium
GGATGACGAGGTGTCGCTCATCGGGCGCAAGCCACACCGGGTGAACCGGATGGGCATCGCCCGCACCTTCCAGACCAGCCGCCTGTTCAACGCCCTCACCGCCTTCGAGAACGTGAAGATCGGAGTGGAATCCCGCCAGCGAACGGGTCCGATCGGCGCCATGCTCCATCTGCCCAGGACGGTGCGAGAGGAGAAGGACAGCGACGCCCGCACCGTCGAGCTGCTCGACTTTGTCGGCTTGCGCCGGAGGGGCGATGAGATCGCCAGTGGGCTGCCCTACGGGGATCAGCGCCGGCTGGAGATCGCCCGCGCCCTGGGGACCGCGCCCAAGCTTCTGTTGTTGGACGAGCCGGCGGCCGGGACCAATCCCAGTGAAAAGCTGGCTCTCGAGCGGCTGATACGCAGGGTCAATCGAGAGCTCGGAGTCAGTGTGCTGCTGATAGAGCACGACATGCGTCTCGTCATGTCGGTGGCCGATCGGGTGACGGTCCTCAACTTCGGCCGGGTGATCGCCTCTGGAACCCCGAGCGAGGTCCAGCGGGACCCGGCCGTGGTCGAGGCCTACCTGGGCCGGGTCGAAGCCGAGGAGGAGGGCGGGCCGGCGTGAGCATCCTCGCTCTCAAGGAAGTACAGGTCAGCTACGGATCCATCCGGGCCCTCAAGGGAATCTCTCTCGAGGTGGAAGAGGGAGAGATCGTCACTCTGCTCGGGGCCAACGGTGCCGGTAAGACCACAACTCTGCGGACCATCTCCGGTCTGCTGGTTCCCCATCCCGGGACGGTGGTTTTTGACGGGAGAGAGATCCAGGGCGTTGCCGCCCACGAGATCGTCGGTCGCGGCATCGGCCACGTGCCGGAGGGCCGTCGGATATTCCCGCGCATGACCGTGGTCGAGAACCTGGAGATGGGCGCCTACCAGCGGCGGGGGAGCGTCGGGGCGGACCTCGACCGCGCCTTCGGGCTCTTCCCGGTCCTGCTGGAGCGGCGCAAGCAGCTGGGCGGGACCCTCTCGGGGGGCGAGCAGCAGATGCTCGCGATTGGGCGGGCCCTGATGGGCCGGCCCCGACTCCTTCTGCTCGATGAGCCTTCGATGGGACTGGCCCCACTAATTGTCACCCAAATCTTTGGGATCATCAGGGAGATCAGGCAGGGCGGAACCACGGTCCTACTGGTGGAGCAGAATGCAGCTCAAGCATTGGCGGTGGCTGACCGGGGGTACGTCTTGGAGACGGGTGAGATCGTGATGTCGGATTCGGCCAAGGTCCTCCTCCACGATGACCGGATTCGCGCCGCTTACCTGGGGGAGGGAGCGGCCTGAGCCGTCGGGGTTGGCTCCTCTTCGGAGCCATGTCGGTCATTTGGGGAATCCCCTACCTGCTCATCCGGGTGGCTGTCCGGGACTTGTCTCCCGCCACCCTGGTCTTCGCCCGCACGGCGCCGGCAGCCTTGATGCTGCTACCCGTGGCTGTCAGCCGAGGGGCGCTGGTCCCCGTCCTCCGGCGTTGGAGGATCGTGCTCGCCTATACCGTCGTCGAATTGGGCGTTCCCTGGTTTCTGCTGGCCCGGGCCGAGCAGAGACTCAGCAGCTCGCTCACGTCGTTGCTGGTGGCAACCGTGCCCTCCGTCGGCCTCCTGGTCAATCGTCTCGGTGGCCGGGCTGACCTCCTGGACCGGCGGCGACTGGCCGGATTGGCCCTGGGTCTGGCCGGGGTGGCGGTGCTGGTGGGAGTGGACGTCCACGGCACCAGCTTCTTGGCCGCCGGGGAGATGATCGTGGTGGTGACCGGCTATGCGGTCGGGCCGATCCTCATCAACCGCCAGCTCTCCGACCTTCCGGGTGTGGGCGTGGTGGCGGTATCGCTGGCCATGACTGCTCTCGCCTATGCCCCCTGGGCCGTGACCCATCCCCCGCACCGATTCCCGGCCTCGGTGATCGGTTCGGTGGTCGGGCTCACGGTGGTGTGCACCGCCTTGGCCTTCGTGCTGTTCTTTCAGCTCATCGCTGAGGTCGGCCCGAGCCGGGCGACGGTCATCACCTATGTCAATCCGGCCGTGGCTGTGTTGCTGGGGGTGGTCGTCCTGGGCGAGCCCTTCGGCCCTGGCTTGGCCATCGGCTTTCCTCTCGTGCTGCTGGGGTCCATCCTGGCCACGGCACCGGCCCGCTCCGTCTCGGTGGAGACGACACCGGCTCCCTGATCGGCCCGCCCGCCTCAGACCCGGAAGCGCCCTGGACGACCCGAGGTGATGCGGACCAGCTCCTCGTAGGTGGTAGGGAACACAGCGTTGGGAGTGCCAGCGGCCACCCAGATGACCCCGAGGTCGGCCAGTCCGTCATCGATGAGCACGGGAACATCGGGCGGGAGTCCCACGGGGCTGACCCCTCCTATGGGGTAACCGGTCGAGGATCGGACCTCCTGAGCGTCGGGTCGGCGGACCTTGGCCACTTCAAGGAAGGCGGCCAGGGCAGCGGTGTCCAGGCGGTCGGCGCCACTCAGGACGATGACGACGGCCCGGTCGTCACCCAGGAAGACCAGGGACTTACCGATCTGGGCCACCTCGACGCCCAGGGCCAGGGCGGCGTCGCCCGAGGTGGCGGTGCTATCGGCCAGTTGGCGGACAGCGCCCCTGGCCCCGGCCCGGATGAGCGCGTCCTGAACCCTGACGGCGTTCGGGTGCAGCGAGGTGTCTGACATGCCTGAAGGGTAGGAGTTCAGGCGTCAGGCGGCCGCCAGCTCGGCCAGGCGCAGAATGGCCCGGGCCACGTCGCTGAAGGTGGTCGTCAAGGCGGCCATTCCCAGCCGGATGCGGTCAGGGGTGCGGAAATCGGTCAGGACGCCGGCCTGGGCGAGCCGGACGCAGATTTGGCGGGCCCTCGGGTGCTCCAAGGTGAGATGTGATCCCCTCCGGTCGCTCCGCCGGGGAGATGCCACCCTGAACCCCAGGGGCGCCAGCCACTGGTCGGCCAACTGGAGGCCGAAGTCGGTCAGGGCGGCCGCTTTGGAATAGAGGACGGCCGGCCCACCGGCCTCGGCCAGCAACCGGACTCCCTCCCTGACGCTCAGTACGCCGAGGACAGGGGGGGTTCCGACCTGGAATCGACCGATGTCATCCCTCGGCTGGTACGCAGCGTTCATCTCGAACTGGTCGGCGGCCCCGAACCAGCCCCAGATGGGCTGGCGCAGCTGGGACTGGTGCTCCCGACGGACGTAGAGGAAAGCGGGCGCACCCGGCCCGGCATTGATGTACTTGTAGGTACAGCCGACGGCCAGGTCACAGCTGGAGGCCGTGAGGTCAACAGGTACAGCTCCGGCTGAGTGACACAGATCCCAGAGGGCCAGGGCGCCGTTGGCGTGGATGACGTCGTTGATGGGGGCCATGTCGGCTATGGCGGCCGACCGGTATCCGACATGAGAGAGGCAGACGAGGGCCACCCGTTCGTCGAGCGAGGCTCTGACGGCCTCGAGGTCGAAGCCCTCGTCGAGGTGACTGGGCACCTCCCGGACGTTGAGTCCCTGACGCTCGGCTATGCCATCGAGGACGTAGCGGTCGGTGGGGAAGCTGTCCGACTCGATCAGAATCACGTCCCGATCGGGCCGGGTGGTGAGGGCGGCCATGGCCAGCTTGTACAGGTTCACGGTGGTCGAATCGGACAGCGTCACCTCCCCCGGTCGGGCTCCCAGCAGAGCGGCGCCGAGCTCGTCACCCACCTGCGCGGCCAGAAGCTGCCACTGCTCCCAGGATCGGATGAGTCCGCGACCCCACTCCTCCTCGATGACTTGAGCCATGAGTCGGGGCAGATTCCGCAGGGGCCGGCCCAGGGAGTTGCCATCCAGATAGACCACACCGTCGGGCAGGGGAACAAACCTCTCCTGGTAGGCATGCAGGGGGTCGGTGGCGTCGGCAGCCCCGGCGCGGCTCAGGGTTTCGGCGGCGCCTGGTTCATCGGGTCCCATCGGCCCAGTCTGCTGCCTGCCAGATCGGCGGGCCCGGTTCAACCGGCCGCGCCGAATCCGGTCACCGGCCGGGTGGGATTTGCAGGCCTCGCTGCTGGCACCAGTGGTCGAAGAGGCTGGGCCGAAAGCGGGGCAGCTCCCGCCAGCCGAGTTCCTGGCCGAACCATTCGGACACAGTCCGAGCGAAACCGATGCTCAGACGCACCCAGCCCACGCACAGCCCGGCCACGATCAGGACACACAGGATGGCAAGTGCCACCGCGAGGCCGCTCCCGGAACGCACGCCCAGGCCGGCGGCTACCGACAGGCCGATCACGACCGGACCGAGCGCTGCGGCACAGATGGCCAGCCTCCGGAGTTGCGCGGCGGCATCGGAACCGAGGCGCGGTGCCCACGCCTGATCGAAACTTCGCCCCAATGCGGTCACCGGTACATGATCGGCACAATCGGCGGCCGGGTTGAGGACGGCCACGAAAGCGGCCCGGCCACCCCCAGGGTGGCGGTCACGGGTAAAGACACTCCCTGGCCGTTCCTCCGTGCCCGCCCGAGCCACCGCCGGCCACTGGCGTTTAGGGTCTCACCGGTGAAGGCAGCCGTGTACTACGAGAACGGACCGCCGGATGTCCTGCGCTACGAGGAGGTCCCTGATCCGACCTGCGGTCCGGGTTCGGTCCTCGTCCGAGTCGAAGCGATCAGCATCGAAGGCGGGGACACCCTCAACCGCCTGGGCGGCCCGCTCACCTCTCACCCACACATCGTCGGCTACCAGTGCGCAGGCACCATCCTCGAGGTCGGCGAGGGAGTGACCGACCGGGTGGTGGGACAGAAGGTGGTGGCCACCATGCCTTCGGGTTCGCACGCCGAGCTGGTGATCACTCCGGCGCTGGTCACCTGGCCGGTTCCGGAGGGGGCCGACCTCAGCCACGTTGCCTGTGTCCCGATCGCCTTCGGCACTGCGGACGACTGCCTGTTCGAGTTCGGCCGCCTCCGGCCGGGCGAAACGGTACTGATCCAGGCCGGGGCGGGGGGAGTTGGGCTGGCCGCCATCCAACTGGCCGCTCGGGCCGGCGCCGTCGTGCTGGCCACCGCCAGCAGCCCGGAACGGTTGGAGCGCATCGCTGCATTCGGGGTCGACCGGGGCATCGACTATTCGAAGGAGGACTGGGTGGACGAGGTCCGTTCGGCCACCGCGGGACGAGGAGTTGACCTGGTCCTGGACTCGGTGGGCGGCAGTACGCTGACCCGGAGCATCGCCTGCCTGGCCTACCGGGGCCGGGCCATCACCGTGGGCAACGCCGGGCGCAATGACCGCCCACCCGATGTCTCCGCCCTGGGCATGGGCAACCAGAGCCTCACCGGTGTGTTCCTGGGCGCCGAGATCGCCACGGCGCGGGCCCGGGCCCTGATCCAGGCCCACATCGACAGCGTGGCCACAGGCCGGCTGCGGGTACTGGTCGACCGGACTTTCCCCTTGGCCGAAGCCGCGGCCGCCCACGCCTACCTAGAGAGTCGACAGGCGGTGGGCCGCGTGGTGCTGGTGCCCTGAGCAGGGTATGCAACCGGAGCTGATCAGTCCCCAGGACGTGTTCGACGCGGCCGAGCGAGTGCGCGGCGTGGTGCGCCCGACACCCATGACGGAGCGCCCCGCCCTTTCGTTGCTGGCCGGGCGAACTCTGCTGTTCAAGCCCGAGCACACGCAGCGGACGGGCTCGTTCAAGATCCGGGGCGCCTACAACCACATCAGCCGACTGCCTGACGGGCTAGGGGTGGTGGCGGCATCGGCAGGAAACCATGCCCAGGGAGTGGCGTTGGCCGCCCGAATGTCCGGACGCCCCTCGATGGTTTTCATGCCGCTCGGCGTATCGCTTCCGAAGCTCGACGCCACCCGGGCCTATGGAGCTGACGTTCGTGTCGTCGGGGACACCATCGAGGACGCCATAGCCGCGGCCCGAGAGCACGCCGCTGCCACCGGCGCCGCTTACGTTCCACCCTTCGATGATCTGCGGGTGATAGGCGGACAGGCCACCGTGGGTCTGGAGATGTGCGAGGAGGCCGGCCGCTTCGAAACGGTGCTGGTACCCACGGGCGGAGGAGGCCTGGTTGGTGGCATCGGGGCGGCAATGGCCTATTGGGCCAGCCATGTGAGAGTGGTGGCGGTACAGGCCGAGGGCTATACGGGGCTGAAGGCGGCGATGGCCGCTGGGGAGCCCGTCGTGCTGGGGGGAGGCCCCTGCCTGGCCGACGGGATAGCGGTGCGGGCGGTCGCCCCGCTGACGCTGGGACATGCTCAGGCTTTTGTTGATGAGGTGGTCACCGTCACGGACGAGGAGATTTCCACGGCCATGCTCCTCCTCCTGGAGAGGGCCAAGTGGCTGGTCGAGCCGGCGGGGGCCGTAGGCCTGGCGGCCGTCCTGGCCGGCAAGGTTCCCGGCACCGGCCCGGTAGCTGTCGTGCTTTCGGGAGGCAACGTTGACCCGCTGGTGCTCGGGCACCTGATCAACCACGGGCTGGCGGTACAGGGTCGCTTCCTCGCCTTCAGCGTTCGCCTGCCGGACCGACCTGGAGCCCTGGCCGGGCTGACAGCCGAGCTGGCCGCCATGGGCCTCAATGTTCTCGAGGTAGTCCATCGGCGCACCAGCACCAGGGTGGGGCTGGGCACGGTGGAGGTGGCGGTGACGGTGGAGACTCGTGACCCAACTCACCGCAGCGACACCCTGGCTGACCTAGTAGAACGCGGCTTCGACGTAACCGAAGCCTGACCCGGCGCACTCATCGCGGCCACCGCCGGCTGGCCCGGGTGATCCTGGATGAACAGCGGCATTGGGCTGGGGCGAAATGACCGATACAAGTATCTGCTGTGCCCGTGAGTCGCCCAGGTTACGTGTTGGGATTGGTGGCAGTTCTTGTCGGCGTCGGTGTGTTCAGTCCGGCGGCGGCGTCAGCGTCCAAGCTGGCCCAACCCCCCAAGCTGGCTGGGTCACCGGACTGCGGACCGTCGATGGCCAGCCCCGACGCGCCACAGGCATTCAGCGCCGCGTCCCTGAAGTCCGATACCTTCTGCCCCAGCCGAAGACCGGCTCTGAAGGGGTAGACACCCAGGTCAGAGGCCATTTCTCGCCCCCGTAGCTCAGTCCGGATAGAGCAACTGCCTTCTAAGCAGATGGTCGCAGGTTCGAGTCCTGCCGGGGGCGCCGATGAAAGCCCTGGTCAGAGGCCATTTCCTGATAGAACAGGTTGCAGAAATGGCCCGCTGTCACAGCTTCGTGCCACAATCGTGCCATAACGAAATGGCACGCGGACACCTCGAGGAGGCGTTGTGGCACGAACTCGCAAATCTCGGCGCACCACGGGGGCCATCCGGGCCCTTCCGTCGGGTCGATACCAGGCGCGAGCCAGGACACCCGACGGCCGCCTGATCCCGGCCCCTCGAACATTCCGTACGCGGGCCGACGCCGACGCGTGGCTGGCGAGCGTGACCACCGATCAGACGCGAGGTGAGTGGATCGATCCCGAGGTAGCCAAGACGCCATTCGACCGGTATGCCCGCGACTGGATGGCCGGGAAGGCCGCGCTGGCGCCCAAGACCCGGGATCTGTACGACTACCTGCTCGACCGTCTGCTCCTGCCGACCTTCAAGGACGTCGCCATGGCCGACATCACCCCCGCCCGAGTGCGGGTGTGGCGGGCCAAGCTGCTCGAAGCCGAGCGCCCGGGCCCGAGCACGGTGGCCAAGGCCTACCGCCTCCTGTCCGCCATCATGACCACGGCGGTCGTGGACAACGTCGTGTTGCGCAACCCGTGCCTGGAGAAGGGGGCAGGCGTCGAGCGGGCGCCGGAGATGCGCATAGCCACTCCCGAGCAGGTGGCCGCCATAGCCGACTCCATCGAGGCTCGCTACCGAGCCCTCGTCCTCACGGCTGCCTACGCCGGGTGCCGCTGGGGCGAGCTGGTGGGGCTCAAACAACGCAACCTCGACCTCCTCCACGCCCGGCTTACTGTGGCCGAACAGGTGGTCGAGTTGCGTGGCGGGCAGGTCCTCCGTCGGGAGCCCAAGACGGCCGCCGGCCGGCGCATCGTCCACCTGCCCGCCGGGCTGGTGAAGGAGCTGAGCGCGCACCTCGACCGGTTCGTCCGCACCGATCCGGATGCATTGGTCTTCCCCGCCCCAGGGGGAAACGTCCTGCGGTCGAGCAACTTCCGCTCCCGCCATTGGCTGGGCGCCACTGCCACCGCCGGCGTGTCCGGGCTCCGATTCCACGACCTGCGCCACGTGGCCGGGACACTGGCCACGGTCTCGGGGGCAACCATCCGGGAGGTCCAGGGTCGCCTCGGTCACGCCTCTCCGGCCGCCGCCTACCGCTATCAGCATGTCCTCGACAACCGGGACGCCGAGATAGCCGAGAAGCTCGATGTAGTAATGCAGTCGGCGGCGCGTGCCGGCGCCAAGCGTCAACCAGGACCCACGCCGCTGAATCGGAGACGCCGGGCCGGTGGCAGCGCGAAGGGCGTTCCTGGTTGATGATGAGCCCCTCGCTCCACTGGCGGACTGTGCCCGATGGCGGGACCAGGCTCCGGCCCGAGCACGCCCACCAGCGTTGCCCTGACTGCGGCTGGCGCGACTTCCGTTGCGACTGACTCATGCGACCTCACCCACCCGCACGCAACCTTCCGACGAGCTAGCCGAACGAACCCGCTTGGGAGGTCCTGCGGCGCCAACAACCGGTCCGCACGGAACGTTCGGGGCGGTGAAAGCGGGCGGCTCGTCCCATCCGCGAACGCCGA
>DATLUK010000032.1:0-11240 GCA_035533195.1 Acidimicrobiales bacterium
GGCCGGAAGCCGTGGTCTCCTCCGACTCGCCAGGGCGCACGACGATGCGGTCCTCGAGCGGCTGGAGCTTCATTCTTGGCTGCCTCCTTGGGCGTTGCTTCGTGCTGTTAGCACTCAAACCATGCGAGTGCTAACGATAGCGACACCTGGAGACGTTGGCAACCGCAAGCCCCGAGTGCTAATTCAGGATGTCCCGGGGACCCTCCGGCGTAAGCCATGAGAGCCCGCCCGGGGTTGGGCCCCCGGGCACAGCGGCGGGCGCGGTGCGCAGCACCCGGGTGCCAGCCGCTATCAGAAGAGCCGCAGGTTGGGGTCGGCGCCGGTGTCGAGGGGGCTGGGGCCGGTCGCCTCCAGGCGCCAGAAGGCGGCGGCGCCGATCATGGCGGCGTTATCGGTGCACATCCCCCGGGAGGGGATGAAGGCCGACAGACCGGACTCGATGCAGACGTCGAGGACCCGCTCCCGCAGGAGGGAATTGGCCGCCACCCCGCCGGCCAGGCACAGGCCCTTGGCCCCTATATCCAGAGCCGCCCGGCGGGCCTTGTCCACCAGTACGTCAACCACCGCCTCCTGGAAGGAAGCAGCCACATCGGCCGGGTGGAGGTCGGGCTGCTTGCGCAGAACGGTCATGACCGCCGTCTTGAGCCCGCTGAAGGAGAAGTCGTAGCCCTCGCCCCAGAGGGGCCGGGGCAGGGTGACCGCCTTGGGGTCGCCCTCCATGGCGATGGCGTCGATGGCCGGGCCACCGGGATAGCCGAGGCCCAGGAGCCGGGCGACTTTGTCAAAGGCTTCCCCGGCGGCATCGTCAATGGTCTGGCCCAGCAACTCGTAGTGGCCCGGCCCGGCCATGGCCACCAGCATGGTGTGGCCACCCGAGACCAGCAGGACCAGCAGCGGGGGATCGAGGTCGGGCTCTTCGATGAAGGCGGCAGCCAGGTGGCCCTCCAGGTGGTTGACGGCCACGAAGGGCACCTGCCAGGCCAGGCTGTAGGCCTTGGCCGCGGAGACTCCGACCAGAAGGGCCCCGATGAGACCTGGCCCGGCGGTCACGGCCACGGCATCGATGTCCGGCCGCCGGCCGTCCACGCCGGCCTCGATGAGGGCCTGGGCCACCACCGGGGTCAACAACTCCAGGTGGGCCCGCCCGGCCAGTTCCGGCACCACGCCCCCGTAGCGGGCGTGCAGGTCCACCTGGCTGCTCACCACCGAGGAAAGCACCCGGGTGCCGTCCTCCACCACGGCGGCGGCCGTCTCGTCACACGAGGTCTCGATGGCCAGGATCCGGGTCAAGACCAGGAAGGCTAAGAGATCAGCGCCCTGGCCGTGGCCGCACCGGAGCCGCACCGGCGGCCAGGTGGATCAGCTGGTCAGGCGGGCGTAGAGCTCCGACTGGATCGCGTCGAGCCGCTCGGCGTAGGCCGGGGTGTCGATGTCGCTGGCCCACATCACCAGGGCGTCCTCGTTTGTCTCCGAGTAGTAGTTCTTCCTGATGCCGGCGGGGGCGAACCCGAAGCGCTGGTATAGGGCCTGGGCCCCGGTATTGCCGACTCGGACCTCCAGGGTGATGGCCTTGGCCTCCCGCTCCAGGGCCGTCCTGGCCATGTTCAGCATCAGTAGCGTCCCGATCCCCTGACGGTGCCACTCCGGATCCACCGCGATGGTGGTCACGTGGGCCTCCTCGACCCCGAGCATCAGACCGGAGTACCCGACCACCGTGGTGCCGGTACGGACCACGTGATAGGCGCGTGTCCCCCGCAGGGCGAGCTCGCTCATGAACAGCGACACAGACCAGGGCCTGGGGTAGACCTCGGACTCGATCCTCATGACCGCCCGGAGATGTCGGCGCCGCATGGGGGCCAGGGCCAGGGCGGGGGAGGTGGGGTCGGGCTGGTAGTCAGGCAGGAGGGACATCGGGTCCGCCTCCCTCCAGGGCGATGCCGTCAAACCCACCTTCCGGGGTAAGGCCGTGGCGCAGATCCCAGTTGATCTCGGCGTCCGAGCGGCGCAGGTACAACACGGACAACTCGGAAGGGTGCACGAACTCCTCCCGCAGGGCCCGCGGGTGGGCCAGCTCCACCAGAGCGCCGGGGTTCGGGTAGGCGCTCCACTCGACGCCGGAATCGAGGCCGGCTCCGCCCAGCTCATCGGCGTAGCGAACCGCCCCGTCTCCCACCAGGAGATAGGGCCGGCGGGAAGCGGACAGCTCGGCCGCCAGCTCCCTTGGCGTAGAGAGGCGGTAGTCGGTGAGCCGCTGGATCCCGCCGGGGACCTGTCGGTAGGTGGACCAGTAGACCTCGTCCCGACGGGCGTCGATGACGGGCACGACCATGCGCTCGGACGTGCGCAGCGGGTAGGCCAGCAGATCGAGGCTGGAAAGTCCGATCATCGGCACCCGCAGGGCCTGAGCCAGCGCCTTGGCCGTGGCCACCCCGACCCGAAGACCGGTGAAGAGACCCGGTCCGATATCCACCGCCACCACACTGACCTCGGAGAGGTCGATATCGGCCGACCGGCAGACGAAGTCGATGGCGGGAGCGAGGGTCTCGGCGTGACGGCGCCCCCTGGTGGCGTGGAACTCGGCCAGAACGCCCTCCACTCCGCCCAGAGCGCAGCCGACCCGTGCGGTGGCCGTCTCGATCCCGAGGATGATCACGACGCCACCACCCACGGGGCCAGGGCCCGGCTCATCGTCGCGTTGCGGGCCGACCAGGAAGGACCGACCATGCCGAGTTGGAACAAGCGGGTGGATTCGGCCTCAGGCTCGAGCCCGCTGCGGACCAGCAGGTAATCGCTGGTGAAGGTGGCGGCGGCCACGTCGCCCCACTCGATCAGGGCGACGGCGGAATGGTCGAGCAGCTCGTTGAGCCCGAGGTCGATGACCTCCTGCATGCGCTCCAGACGGTAGAGGTCGGCGTGGATCAGAGGGATGGCGGCGGGATAGGTGCGCACCAGGGTGAAGGTGGGGCTGGTAACCGGTTCGGTCACGCCGAGACCGCGGGCGAAACCTTGGGCGAAGACAGTTTTGCCGGCGCCGAGGTCTCCTGACACCAGGAGCAGATCACCGGCACGGGCCATCGGCGCCAGGGCTGCGGCCATCTCCCGGGTCTCCTCGTCCGAGGAGGTGATGAGCCGGATCACCGGACACCCGCCGCCACCATGGCCTGCTTGGCCCGGATCAGATCGGCCCGCATCTCGGCCACCACCTGGCCACCCGAGCGTAGGGCGGCGGAGGGGTGGTAGGTCGGCACGATCACGCCGGTCCGGAATGGATAGGACCGGCCTCGCAGCCGCTTGATGCCCTCGGTTGTGTCGAGCATGAGCCGAGTGGCGAAGTTGCCCAGGGTCACCACCACGGCCGGTGCGATGAGGTCGACCTGGGATTCGAGATAGGGACGGCAGGCGTCGATCTCCTCCGGCCTGGGATCCCGGTTGCCCGGCGGGCGGCACTTGACCACGTTGGCGATGTAGCAGCCCGTGCGGTCGATGCCGATCTCCTCGGCCATGAGCCGGTCGAGCAGCTGTCCCGAACGCCCGACGAAGGGCTCGCCCCGCAGGTCCTCCTCCCGGCCCGGTCCCTCCCCGATGAACATGAGGCGGGCCGACGGATCACCAACGCCGAAGACGACCTGGGTGCGCCCGGCCGCCAGTGGGCAGCGGGTGCAGCCCAGGGCCTCGTGTTCGAGCTCGGCCAGGGTCACGCCGGGAATCGTACGGCCGAGTACGCCGGCGCCGTGCCGTTGGGGGCCGGCCCCGGGGCCGGCGCAGTCCCCGGGCCCGAAAGACCCGATCCGCCCCTAGCTGCTGGGGGGCGGGTCCTCCCCCGGCTTGAAGCGCCCGGCGTTCGGAGTCAGGGCGGCTACGTGCCGGTGGATCTCATCCAGCAGGTCGGTGTTCTTCTTGACCTGATTGGTCAGTT
Organism: Acidimicrobiales bacterium; assembly: GCA_035533195.1. GTDB lineage: Bacteria > Actinomycetota > Acidimicrobiia > Acidimicrobiales > JAJPHE01 > DAHUYE01. Next base: position 3,917 of record DATLUK010000032.1, read on the forward strand.
CGGTGTTCTCGGCCAAGAGCCCCTTGAGGTCCTCGGTGTTCCTCTCGGTGTGCAGGGCGATCTCCGAGGCGATGCCATCCGATCGCTTGGCCGCAATCAGCAGGGCGGCGGCCTGCACGCCGGCCAGCATGGACAGGAACAGGTTCAAGAGGATGTAGGGGTACGGGTCGAACCCGTGCCGCCCATTGGTGCCCCCCAGGTAGAACGCCGAGTTGGCCACGGCCCAGAGGATCATGATCCCGAAGAACCCGAATACGAAGGGCCAGGAGCCCATCATGTTGCGCATGCGGTCGGCGGCCCGCTCCCCCAGTGTCAGCTGGGGTCCGGAGCGGACACCGGGATGAGTGTGCCAGTGGGACTGCCAGCCTTTGGTGACCATGCGCCATGCTCCCACGGGCCGGCCTGTCGATAGCGGCATCCTGGCCCCACGGCCACATCGGTCAGCAGGGCGCCGTCAGGCCCCCGGGCCCTTGACGTAGCGGCGCCGGACCCGGGGCCCGACGCCGCAGAGGATCTCGTAGCTGATGGTGCCGAGCCGATCGGCCCACTCCTCGGCGGTGATCGCCTCACCGCCCTGCCGGCCGATCAGGACGACCTCATCGCCGACCTGAACTGGATCGTCCCCGCAGTCGACCATGAGCTGGTCCATGGTGATGGTGCCGGCTATGGGCCGGCGCCGGCCCCCGATCAGGACCTCGGCGCCGGCGGACGAGAGGCGGCGGGGCACGCCGTCGGCGTAACCCAGGGGGACGATGGCCACGTTGGCGTCGGCGGCCAAGGCGTAACGCCGTCCGTAGGAGATGCGCTCACCTGCGCCGAGGCGCTGGACGTGGGAGACCCCGGCGGCCAGGGTCATGACCGGTTCCAGCCCGAGATCTGCGGCCACGCCGGGTGCGGGCGGATACCCGTAGATGGATATGCCACAGCGCACCATGTCGAGTCGGGCATCCGGGTGCAGCAGACCCCCGCCCGAGTTGGCGGCGTGGACCATCTCGGGTTCCAGGCCGGCGGCGGACAGGGAGCCGCGTACGGCGGCCAACAACTCCAACTGGGCCTGGTTGAACGGATCGTCGGTCTCGGAGACGGCCAGGTGGGTCCACAGCCCCTGGAAGCACAGCTCGCTCCGGCCCACCACCTCGGCGGCCACCGCCGCCACGTGGTCGGGCGCCGCCCCCACCCGGTGCATGCCGGTATCGACCTTGACGTGCACCGGCCAGCCGCGGCCGTTCCCCGCACCGGGGCCGGCCTGGGATACCCGGGCGGCTAGAGCGGTGGCGCCCTCGATGGTGTCCACGGTGGGGGTGAGGCGGTGCTCCACCACCGCGTCCCAGGCCGCCAGGGGCGGTTGGGAGAGCACGAGTACCGGGGCGTCGATGCCGGCCTGGCGCAATTCGACGCCTTCCTCGACCAGGGCCACAGCCAGCCAGGCGGCCCCACCGGCCAGGGCCGCCCGGGCCACCGGCACGGCGCCATGCCCGTAGCCGTCCGCCTTCACCACCGCACAGAGAGCAGCCGGGGCGACATGGCGGCGCAGGCGCTCGACATTGGCCTGGAGCCGGTACAGATCGATCTCGGCCCAGGCCGGACGCAGGTGGGCGGTGGTCATGACGTTCCGGCGCCCGCGGCCGCGACGGCGCCCACGTCCGGGTGGCGCCCGCCGACGCCGGCGGTGTGGGCCGGCGCCGGACCGGCCAACTCGCCCAGCACGTCGGAGACGAGATCAGGTAGGTCACCGGCCACCAGGCCGACGGGACGACCCCGGGAGGCGGCCCGGCCGTGAACGTGGGCACCGAGGCCCGCGGCCAGGAGAGGCTCGAGGCCCTGGGCCAGGAAGGCGCCGATGACCCCGGATAAGACGTCCCCGGTTCCGGCGGTGGCAAGTCGGGAGGATCCGCTGGCGGCTATCAGCACCCGGCCCTCAGGATCGGCCACGACCGTGGTCGAACCCTTGAGCAGCACCACCGCCCCGCAGTCGGCGGCCAGACGGCGCACCGCTCCCAGCCGGTCGGGCCCCGGGGCCGAGCCGGTCAGGGTCTGGAACTCCCCGTCATGGGGGGTCAGGACGGTGGGGGCCGTCCGCCCAGCCAGCACCTTGGACGCGTCCCGGCCCAGGGCATAGAGGCCGTCGGCGTCGATGAGCAGCGGTACCTCGGCCCGGGCCGCCAGCGCCCGGACCGCCGCCTGGGTCGTCTCGGCCCGGCCCAGACCGGGGCCGACCACCACCGCCCGGCAGCGGGATACCCACTCCAGGGCGGCCCCGGCCCAGTCGGCAGGCAGGTCGGTGCTCACCGCCTCCGATACCGGTAGGTCCCGGGGACCGGCTCCGGGAACACACAGGCGGACCATGCCCGCTCCGGCCCGCTGGGCGCCTCGGACGCTGAAGCCGGGGGCGCCCATCATCCCGGGGGCTCCGGCCACCAGACCGAGGGCACTGCGCCACTTGTGCGACTCCCGGCCCCGCCCGAGGGGGGCGGCGGCCACATCGGCGTCGGTCACCAGCCAGGCCGTAGCCCGCGAGCAGTCCAGGCCGATGTCGGCCACCCGGACCCGGCCACTGCGCAGCGGACCGGCCCCGAGAAGCAACCCCGGCTTCAGAGCGGCAAAGGTCACCGTCGCCACCGCACTCCCCCCTCCCCCTTCGGCCGTACCAGTGTCCCCATCGAGGCCCGAGGGGATGTCCACCGCCAGCACGGGGGCGTCGGTGGCCGGGGCCGCGTACGAGCCGTGGAAGCCGGTGCCGTAGGCGGCATCGATGACCAGGTCCAGCCCGGCCGGCAGCCGATCGGGTGCGTCGGTGGCATTCACCAGAGCCACCCGAGCCCCGCGCCGGCGCAGGCGCTCGGCCGCCACCCGGCCGTCGGCCCCGTTGTTGCCCTTCCCCGCCACCACCGCCACCCGTCGGCCGTAGGCGCCGCCCATGATGTGCAGGGCCTCGGCGGCCACAGCCGAGCCGGCCCGGTCCAGAAGCGTCTCCAACGGAACCGACCGCTGGGCGTCGGCGTCTATGGCCCGCATCTCGGCTACCGAGACGACCGGTTCCACCTCGCTAGCGGGGGCCGGGGCCGAGGGCCACGACGATGGCCGCCGCGATCAGCTCCGAGTGGGTGAGGCTGATGCGCCAGTCGGTCACGCCCCGAAGTTCGGCCAGCTCGGCGGCCTTTCCGGTAAGTGACAAGCCCGGGGCGCCGCTGCGGGCCCGGGTCACCTCGACATCGCGGAACGGAAACCGCCCCAGGCCCACCCCCAGCGCCTTCATGACTGCTTCCTTGGCCGCGAAGCGGGCAGCGAAACGTTCGGCCGGGTCGTTCTTCCTCATGGCATAGGCCCGCTCGGCGTCGGTGAAAACCCGTTCGACCAGCCTCGGCCGGCGGGCCAGCACCACCCGGAAGCGGGGCACCTCGGCCACGTCCAAACCGACCGAGAGGATGCCGGCGGGCAGACCGGCGTCTTCGGTCATCGCGGTTGGATCCGGCCTGTCATTCGACCGTCACCGTCTTAGCCAGGTTCCGGGGCTGGTCCACATCGTTGCCGCGGGCCTTGGCCAGGTGGTAGGCGAAAAGCTGCAGAGGGATCACCGTCAACACCGGGGCGAACAGCTCGTGGCTGTCGGGCACGGTCAGCACATGATCGGCCAGGGCGGCGGTGGCCTCATCGCCTTCGGTGGCCACCAGCACGACACTGGCGCCCCGGGCGCGAGCTTCGGCCACGTTGGAGAGCATCTTTTCCAGCAGGTGGCCCCGGTTGGCCACGCCTACCACCACCGTGCCCTCCTCGATCAGTGCGATGGGACCGTGCTTGAGCTCGCCCGCCGGATAACCCTCGGCCCGCAGGTAGGCGATCTCCTTGAGCTTGAGCGCACCCTCCAGCGCCACCGGATAGCCGACGTGACGGCCGAGATAGAAGAAGTCGCGAGCGCCTGTGTAGTGCTCGGCCACCGCCGCGGCGTGGTCGCTGCAGCCCAGCACCCGGCGGATGTCCTCGGGCAGGCGATGGAGCTGGTGGATGAGCTCGTTGATCTCGTTGGGATACAGCGTGCCCCTCAGTTGGGCCAGGTAGAGGGCGAGCACCTGCATCGCCACCAGTTGGGCCAGATGGGTCTTGGTGGCGGCCACGCCGATCTCGGGACCGGCGCGGGTGTAGAGAACGGCGTCTCCCTCCCGGGCCATGGAGGAGTCGACCACGTTGGTGATGACCAGGACCTTGGCCTTCAGGCGCTTGGCGTGGCGCATGGCCTGGAGGGTGTCCACCGTCTCGCCCGACTGACTGACTCCGACCACCAGAGTGTTGCGGTCCAGCACCGGGTCCCGGTACCGGAACTCACTGGCGATGTCGATCTCCACCGGCAGGCGGGTCCAGTGTTCGATGGCGTACTTGGCCGCCAGCCCGGCGTAGTAGCTGGTTCCGCAGCCGACGATGAAGACCTTATCGATCTCGCGTAGCTCGTCGTCATCTAGGCGGGTTTCATCCAGGCTCAGTCCGACGCCAGGGGTGACCCGGCCGAGCAGGGTGTCGGCCACCGCCCGGGGCTGCTCATGGATCTCCTTGAGCATGAAGTCTTCGAAGCCGCCCTTTTCCGCCTGCTCGAGATCCCATTCCACGTGGAGGGGGCGGGGTTCTATTTGGACGCCATCGAAGGTGGTTATGCGCAGCGAGCCGGGGCGGACCTCGACCAGCTGATCGTCATCGACCGAGTACAGCTCACGGGTTTGGCCCAGCAGGGCCGGTATGTCCGAGCCCACCAGACCCATGCCGTCGGCGCGGCCCACTATGAGCGGGCTGACCCGCCGGGCGGCCACGATCAGGTCGGGCTCGTCAGCCTGGATGACCGCCACGGCAAAGGCCCCCTGGGCCGAAACCAGCGCGGCCCGCACGGCCGAGGCCAGGTCCATCCCTGCGCTCAGGTGGGACTCGATCAGGTGGGCCAACACCTCGGTGTCGGTGTCGGAGGCGAAGGCGTGGCCCGCTCCCTCCAGTTCGGCCCGCAGCCCGGCGTGGTTTTCGATGATCCCGTTGTGGACGATGGCCAGGCGGCCGGAGCAGTCGGTGTGGGGATGGGCGTTGCGGTCATCGGGCCGGCCGTGGGTCGCCCAGCGTGTGTGGCCGATGCCCGCGGTGGCTCCGGCGGGGGCGTCACCCACCGCCTCGATCAGCTGGGCCAGCTTGCCTGCCCGGCGCCGGGTCCAGACCGTGCCGTGGTCCTGGAGGGCGACGCCCGCGGAGTCATAGCCCCGGTACTCCAGGCGGGAGAGACCCTCGAGGATGACGTCCAGGGCATCGGCTCTGCCGGTCACACCGATGATCCCGCACATGGCGATGAGGCTACCGGGGCCGGTTCAGGGCGCCGCGCCCAGGGCCTCCTCCACCACCCCGCAGAGCCGGCTCACCGCCGCCTCGGCCACAGCGTGGTCCCGAGCCTCGACCATGACCCGCACCAGCGGCTCGGTGCCACTGGCCCGCAGCACCACCCGACCCTGGCCGCCGAGATCCCTCTCCACCTCCGACACCGCCGCCCAGACCGAGTCGGCTTCCTCGAGGCGGGAGCGGTCGGCCACCCGGACGCTGCGCATCAGCTGGGGCATGCGGATCATGGCCGACCCGGCCAGGTCGTCCAGGGTGCGGCCCTGGCGGCTCATGACATCGAGCAGCTGGAGGCCGGTGAGCATGCCGTCCCCGGTCGAGGCCAGATGTCGGAACATGATGTGGCCGGACTGCTCCCCGCCCAGAACCCAGCCGTGCGCCTCCAGGGCCACCGACAGGTGCCGGTCCCCCACCGGTGTCTCGTGCACGCCGACGCCGGCCTCGGCCATGGCCAGCTTGAAGCCCAGGTTGGACAGGATGGTCACAGCCACCGTGTTGCCCGCCAGCAGTCCCCGGTCCCGCAGGTCGAGGGCGAAGAGGGCCATGAGCTGGTCCCCGTCCAACAACGCCCCGGCGGCGGTCACGGCCACCACCCGGTCGGCGTCCCCGTCGAAGGCGAGCCCGGCGTCGGCACCGATCTCGACCACCTGCTTCATTAGGGCCGCGGGGTGGGTCGACCCGCAGTCGGCGTTGACGTTGAGCCCGTCGGGCTGGTCGGCCAGGGTCGTGACCCGGGTGCCGGCCGCCTCGAAGACCGCCCGCCCGTAGGCGCTAGCCGCCCCGTTGGCGCAGTCCAGGACGACGCTCAAGCCGGTCAGGCTCCTGCCCTCCAATGTTGCCACCAGGGCGGCCTCGTACTCCTCCCGGGCCGAGAGGTCGGCGCTCACCCGACCCACCCGGTCACCGGCCGGCGGGCGGCTGTGGCCGATGGTGCCGGTAAGCACCGCCGTCAACTCCTCCTCCACCGTGCGCTCGGTGTCCTCATCCAGCTTCGTCCCACCGGCGCCGAAGAGCTTGACCCCGTTGTCCTCGAAGGGGTTGTGGGAAGCCGATATCACCGCCGCAGGCAGGCCGCGGGCGGCGGCCAGGCAGGCCACCCCGGGAGTGGGGATGACCCCGAGGTCGATCACGTCCGCCCCCTCCGAGGCCAGCCCGGCGCTGAAAGCGGCCTGGAGCATGGGCCCGGAGATCCGGGTGTCGCGGCCGACAAGGAAGGCCTGACGGCCCAAAATGCGGGCGGCCGCCCGCCCGAGGGCGAGAGCCAACTCCGGGCTCAGCTCAGAGTTGGCAACTCCGCGGACACCGTCGGTTCCGAAGGCCAGCCGCACGGGCTAGCGCTTGGAGTACTGAGGAGCCTTGCGTGCCTTCTTGAGCCCGTACTTCTTGGACTCCTTCTTACGGGAGTCACGGGTGAGCAGACCGGCCCGCTTGAGTGCCTCGCGCAGGTCGGGATCGAGCTCGGACATGGCCCGGGCGATCCCCAGGCGCAGAGCGCCGGCCTGGCCGGAAACACCGCCGCCGTCCATGGTGGCATCGACCGTCCAGCGCTCGGTGGTTTCGGTGAGGCGCAGGGGCTCGGTCACGACCATCCGGTGGGTGGCCGAGGGGAAGTAGTCCTCGATGGTCCGGCCGTTGATGGTGATGGCGCCATCGCCTTCACCCTCCATGGTGCGCAGCCGGACGCGGGCGACGGCCTGCTTGCGTCTTCCGGTGCTCTGGATGAGGGGCTTGGGCATCAGGACTGCCTTTCGCGCCGGGCGTGGGCGATTTCTAGGGGGGCCGGCTGCTGGGCGGCGTGGGGATGTTCGGAGCCGGCGTAGACCTTGAGCTTGCGCAGGGTCTGGGCACCGAGGGGGCCCTTGGGCAGCATGCCCTTGACCGCCTTGCGGATGACATCCTCGGGGCGGGTGGCCATCATCTCGGTGTAGGTCCGGCTGCGCAGGCCACCGGGATAGCCGGAGTGACG
>DATLUK010000033.1:0-2073 GCA_035533195.1 Acidimicrobiales bacterium
ACCGGCGAAAGGGTCTCGGACTCGTCCCCATCCAGCGACGCCAGCCAGCGCCGCACCTTGCGGACGATCTCATCATGGGTCTCGCCCTCGAAGCTCAGCATCGGCACACCGACAGCTTAGGTACGGGCGCCCGGGCCGGCCGGTTCTGCTGCCTCCACCGTCTAAATCCGTCCGCCGTCCCTCCTCGCTCGGCCACCATGGGTCCATGTCCCAGCCGAGCCTCCCGACCACCGACCGGACCCGGCTGCGCCGCAAGGCCGAACGCGGCAGCCACGACCGGGAGACGGTGGCCGCCATCCTGGACGCCGGCCTCATCTGCCATGTCGGCTTCGGCGTCGATGGCCGGCCCTGGGTCTTCCCTACCACCTACGCCCGGGTCGGGGAGGTGGTCTACCTCCACGGCGCCGTCGGCAACTTCGCCCTCCAGACCCTGGCCGCCGGAGCGGAGGTGTGCGTCACCGTCACCTTGATCGACGGCCTGGTCCTGGCCCGCTCGGCCTTCCACCACTCCATGAACTACCGCTCGGTCATGCTCTTCGGAGTGGCCGAGCCCGTGACCGACGAGTCGGAAAAGCGCGAAGCACTCCTGGCCATCGTCGACCACATGGCCCCCGGTCGCGCTGCCGACTCCCGATCACCGACTCCAGAGGAGCTGCTCTCGACCCTGGTGGTCCGCCTGCCCATCAGCGAGGGTTCAGCCAAAGTCCGCACCGGACCGCCCATCGACGACGCGGAGGATACGGGCCTGTCCCACTGGGCCGGCGTTCTTCCCCTCCGCCTGGTCCCCGGTACCCCCGTCCCCGACCCTCTTGAGCCCGGCCCGGCCAGCTCCGGTGGACCAACCCAGCCGGCGCCGTTGCCGACACCTTCCTACCTGACGGACTGGGCCGCTCTGCGGGGCGCCGACGCTCCCTAGCCGAGTCGACTGGCGATCCGCGGCCGCCGGCCGCCGACGCGCCGTCCGGCACCTGGTGCCGCACTGCAGGGCTCCCGCTGAGGCGAGCCCTAGGAGGGGACGACCCCGTCCCCAGCCGGCAGCGGCACGTCGAAGACGAGGTCAAGGAGCTCTGTCAGCATCCGGGCCGTCGCCCCCCACACCGTGTCCCCGTCCAACTCGAAGACATACATCGAGCGGTCGCCGCCAGGCATCGGCCAGACCTCCTCGTGGTACACGTCCGGGTGCACCAGGTCGGACAGGGCCACGTCGAAGACCCGGTCGACTTCGGCCGGGTTGGGGAAAAGCTTCGGACGCCCTGGCAGCGCCCCCACGAAAGGTGTGATGGCCGCCCCCGAACTGATGGTCACGAGGGGCGACAACTCCCCGAGGATCTCACACACGGTCGGGTCCAGCCCGATCTCCTCGGTGGCTTCCCTGAGGGCGGCGGCCACCGGCTCCTCGCCCTCATCGAGCCGGCCGCCCGGAAAGGACACCTGACCGGTGTGCGAGCGCAGAGCCGATGACCGGCGGGTCAGGATGACCCGGGCGGCGCCGTCCTCCTCGAATAGGGGGCAGAGCACAGCCGAGGGTCGGGGCGTCTGCAGAGTTGCTCCGTGCAGGCCGGTCCGTGAAGGTGCGGCGGGACCTCCGTCAACGAAGATCGCCCGGACCTCATCCATCCGGATCGGCTCCTCCCGGATCGGCCAGGGCGGACCTGCGACATGCCGGGCTCCCTCGGGGCGGGGGATCACCTGAGGCCCGGGCTCCCAACCCTCCCGCCGGGGACGGGGGTTGAGCGCCGTCACGCCGTCCGGTTGGCCGCCAGCTCCGCCAGGAGATCGCGCAGGCCACCGGTCTTGAGATTCGACATGACGCGACCCGGCGGCGTTTCCCCGCGCTCCCACTCCATCCATTGCTCGAGCAGCTTGGCGGGGTCTGGCGGCGGCCGGCTCTCCATGCCTTCACTCTACGGCCGACCCCCCTCGGCTCAGGTCCGCCGGCCCCGACCCACGGGCGCGCCACTATGCCCGGCCTCGACGGCGGGACCGGGTACATCGCGCCGGAGCGGCGCCGGCTCAGGTCCGGCTGGGTGCGGTGACTGACCCGGCCTTCTGGGCTCCGGCCGGCTCGGCGCC
>DATLUK010000034.1:0-5776 GCA_035533195.1 Acidimicrobiales bacterium
CCGGCTCAAAGAGGCGCTGGGCGAGGCCGGCTTCGGCCGCCCCATGGCCGCCGTGCTGCGGGACGATCAGTTCTTCCCCAACCAGGGCCAGTACGCCTCGACCTGGCGGGCCGACGTCGAGGTGGCCGGAGGCGGTGCCCTCATCGAGCATTCCATCCACGATCTGGATGCTCTGGTGTGGTTGCTGGGGGAGGTGGTGGAGGTGCAGGCGGGGACGGCCAACTTTGCCGGGCACCGGGGGATCGAGGATGTCGCCTCGGTCCGCTTCACCCACCATTCGGGGGCGGTGTCCACGCTCATCAGCCTGTGGCACCAGATCCTGACCCGGCCCTCCGGGCGGCGTCTCGAGGTCTTCTGTGAGGACCGCATGCTGTGGCTGGACGAGGATCAGGTCGGCCCCCTTCACGTGGAGTGGTCGGGCGGCACGGAGGCCCGCGGACCGGAAGCCGCCTTCAACGAGCTGGCCGCCTCCCTGCCGGTGCGGGCCGACTGGCGGGAGTCCCTGGCCGTCTATGCCTCCGCTGACCTGGCCTTTCTGCGGGCGTTGGAGGAGGGCCGGCCGCCGAGTCCGGCGGTGTCCGAAGCGGTGGGAGTCCACCGGCTGGTCGATGCCGTATACCGTTCGTCCGCCAGCGGCCAAAAGGTCGCGTTGAGGTGATGCCTCAGGTGCGCGAAGATGACGTTTGGGCGGTGAGGCCGCCCGGTTGTGACTGGTCCGGCCCGAGAGGGTGGGGAAGATGCCGCTTTCCGAAGACGAAGAACGCATCATCCACGAGATCGAGCAGAGTTTCTATGAGAACGACCCGGACTTCTATAAGCGCGCTTCGGAGGAGACCCTCTATCGCCACGCCGGGCGGAACTGTAAGTGGGCACTGGCCGGGTTTGCCGCCGGCCTGGCCGTCCTGGTCGTGTCCTTCGCCTCTTCGGTCTGGTTGGGTTTCCTCGGCTTCCTGATCATGCTCAGCTGCGCGGTGGTTTTCGAGTCCAACGCCAGGAAGATGGGCCGGGCCGGCTGGCAGGAAGTGTCCGACTCCGTCCGGGCCAAGGGCATTCGGGACGCCCTCAACGAGACGAAGCGCAAGATGAACGACCGCTTCAAGCGCAACTGAACCAGCGCCCGGGGCTCACACCCGGCTGAGACGGCGCGGGTCGAGCTCCCGCCCCAGGACGCGCAGGCGGCCGGTGCTCTCGAGCACGGCCCGTTCCACTTCCTGGGCCCTGTGTTCGGCCGCCGCCGCTTCGCCGGTTGGCGCGCCTCCGGCCCCGTAGGCGGCGGCCGAGGCCTGACCGGCCAGCTCGGTCAGCGCCGTTGCCGCCGAGGACCCGAGACCGGCGCCGGGTCCGGCGCGTCCTGCGTGTTCGAGCAGGGTCTCGTCCGGCCGGCGGGGGTATCCGGCCAGTTCCAGCCACTCGTTGGCCTCCCGCCAGGCCACCAGGATGCGCTCGGGATCATCCGCCGCCCTCCGGCGGCGGGACAGGCGCCGGTAGCGCCGCGCCGCGGGCACGCCTGCCACCCATAGAAGAGCCAGGGCGAGGGCCACCAACAGGGTGATCAGGGCGAGCCCGGGGCGGCTCGACTGGTGGTGACCGGCCGCCGGGCCGGAAAGCTCCCTGAGATTGAGATGGCGCGCCGCGGACAGCGGCGGGGCGGCGGCCGGCGAAGGGACCGTCTCCGCAACAGCCCCCTCCGTCCCTCCTCCGCCGGGCCGGGCCTGGGCCGCGGCCACGCCGGTGTAGGACATGGCGGACGGGTTGCCACGACCGGGAGTGGGCTCGAAGGGCACCCAGCCGTACTGGCCCAGGAGAACCTCCGGCCAGGCGTGGGCGTCGGCCCCCAGCACGTGCCACACGCCGTTTTCCAACTGGCCCGGGGTGAAGCCCACCGCCACCCGGGTGGGCAGGCCGACAGCCCGGGCCATGACCGCGTAGGCGCCGGCAAACTGCTCGCAGTAGCCGGTCTTGGTCTGGAACAGGAACTCCTGGATGGCGCTGTCGGAGTGTCCGGGCTGGACGTCGAGGCTGTAGTGGTAGTTGTCCCGCAGGTAGTTCTGCAGATCCAGCGCCTTATCGAAGCCGGTGCCCGCCCCGGCCGTCACCCGTCGAGCCAGGGCGATTACGTCGGCCGGGACGCCGGGGGGCAGCGCGGCGTAGCGACTGTCCGCCGACGGGTCCGGCCGGGCCGAGCGCAGTTCGGCAGAGCTGAAGCTCGGCGTCTCGGACACCACCGAGTAGGTCTCCCCGTCGCTGGTGGCCGAGCGGCTGATCAAGCTGTCCGACACAGGGTCCCAACTGGCCCCGGCAGCGCCGTCGATCCGGGTCGGGATGTAGGCCGCCGGCAGCCAGATGCTGCCCAGGTTCTCGATCCCATAGGTCTGGCTCACCGGCGTCCCGCTGGCCGCGGGCAGACCTCCGGGCAGCGCTCCGGAGGCGGGGCTGTAGGACTCGTTGGAGGACCAGATGTTGCCGTCGAAGTGGTCCAGCGACGTGAGCCTCCAATACGCCGCCGTCCCGGACCGGACGGTCAACAGCTCCGTGTCGGACTGGCTCACCAGGCGCGAACGGATATCGACCAAAGGGGAGATGGTGGTGCGCGTTGACGCCACCGACCCGGTGTGGTGGCGGAAGCTCACCAGGCCGGCCGAGGCGGCTCCGGGCAGACGGGGCCCGATGACGGCGCCCCCTATGGCCACGGCCACGGCTATGACCGCCCCCGCCCTGGTCATCACCGGGTGTCGCCCGCCGCCTCCGGTGAACCAGGTGCCGCCCGTGGAGCGCCGGCTGGCCTCGTGGATGGCCACGTAGACGGCTAGGACGGCGACGAAGGTCCCGCTCCAGGCTGACCCCGGCGGTTTGGCCGCCAGCACTGAGGCGAAGACGAGGAGGGCCAGGCCCGGTACCACCGCCTCGAGCAGGGTCTGCAGCCGGAAGGCGGCCCAGTCGGCCAGCACGGCGATGAGGGCGGCCCCGGAGCCGGCCACCAGCAGGAACCCGGGCAGGGTAGGCACCGGCGCGGTGAGCACTGCAAAGGCGGCCCGGGCCCCGGCCAGGGCGTGGCCCAGGCGGCTGAAACTATGGGGGGAGGGGAGCCCGTACCAGGTGCTGGCGCCCAGCACCGACCAGATGAGGACCAGCAGCACGGCCAGCCCGATCAGCGGGGCCGCCACCCAGAGGGCCAGCCGGGCCCGCCGGGCCGCCCAGCTGAGGGCATGCGCCGTAGCGGCAGTGCCGAGGACGGGAACGACCCAGGCCGAGCCCTGGAACAGCCTGCCCATCCCCGCCGCCGCCAGTAGGTCAAAGGCGGCCAGGGCGACGGTAGCCGGAGCCGAGGACCACGCCGCCCGGCCCAGGTCGGCCGGGCGCCCGGTCCGTCCAGCCGGCCGGGATGGGCCCGTTCTCAATCGACCGGCTCCAGCCGGCTCAGAGAGCGTCGTCCCGACCGGCGTCCCGGGCCGGCCAGTACCGGGTCTGCCGACCAGGCATCGGCCAGGGGCCGGGCCTCGGATACCGTCACTACCCGGTACACGCCGGCCGGGCCGGCGGGGATGCCGCCCTGACCGCGGCCCGCCCGGTGAGCCGGACCGGCGGCCGTCCCGGGATCATCGCCTCGGGCCTCATCACGGGGGCCCGCCGGGTCGATGTCGCCCTGGCGTTGGATGAGGACGAGCACCACCAACCCGGCTCGTTCCCGGAGGCCGGACACGGCGGCCCGCTCGGCCGGCCCGATGGCGGAGGTGGTCACCACGGCCACGCTGGCGCCGGCGCCATGAGGACGCCGGGCCGCCAGGAGGGCGGGCAGGCCCGCCGGGCCGCTTGGCTCAACCGCGGCGAGGATGGCCAGGGCGGCCTCCCGGTGGTCAGCTCCGGTGGCGAAGCCGGAGTCGCGCCCGCCGGGAGTCACCAACCTAGTGATGGCCCCGGCCCGCTGGGACCCGGAGAGGATGCTGGCGGCGGCGGACACCGCCAGCTCGAAAGAAGCGGCGTCGTGGACCTGGCGGCGGGTGTCGAGGACGATGGTGGTGCGGTGCTGCCAGGGCAACTCGACCTGGCGGATCATGAGCTCATCGCTGCGGGCGGTGCTGGGCCAGTGCACCCGGCGCAGATCATCGCCCACCTCGTAGGGGCGAAGGGCGAAGAAGTCCTCCCCCTGGCTGCGGGGGGTTCGGGTGATGGTTCCGTCCTGAGGGTCGTGGCCCGGAGCGGGCGGCATCCCGGATATGACCTCGATCCGGGGATAGACCAGCACCGCCCCGGCCGCCCCACCCTGGCGCTGGGCCCGGGCCAGGCCGAAGGGATCCTCCAGGCGCAGGGTCAGCGGTCCGAGGGCATAGCGGCCCCGCCGCCCGGTCGGCACCTGATAGGCGGCCCGCCCCGACGCTCCGGGGCCCAACTCCGGCACGGCGAAGTCCGCCATCGCCCCCGACGTCCCGAACGGCTCCTCGGCCCGCAGCGACGGGACCCGACGGCAGCTGTTGTTGGCCAGCTCCAGGTCGACCCGGCAGGACGCGCCGAGGTGCACCCGCGGAGGAGTCACCCGCCGGCGGGCGGCTAGGGGGAACTGGACCACTCGGACGTATCCGAAGGCGGCGGCCACCGCCAATCCGGCGGCGGCCCCCAGCACGTACAGGTCGGCCAGGCCCAGCACCCGGCCCAGCAGGGTGAGGGCGAGGGCGCCGGCCAGCAGGAGTGCACCCCGGCGGGTCAGCACCCGTCGGTCGGGTTCATGGCGTCCGCCCGCCCGGGCCGCTCCCGGTCATCCCGCTACCGGGCGCTGGACCGGCCGGCGGGCACCGGGACCGTCGCCACCACCGCGGCCAGGACCTCGGACACGGCCGTACCGGACATCTCGGCCTCGGCGGAGAGGCTGATGCGGTGGGACAGCACCGGACCGGCCAGGGCCTTGACGTCGTCGGGGATGACGTATTCGCGCCCGAGGGCAGCGGCCCGGGCCCGAGCCGCCCGTTGCAGGGCCAGCGAGGCCCGCGGGGACATGCCCAGCTCCACCAGCGGATGCCGCCGGCTGGCCGCGGCCAAATCCACTATGTAGCCCTTGATCACCGAAGCGACGTGGATCTCCCGGGCGACGCCGATCATCTCCTCCACGTCGGCGGCCGTGGCGACCGGTCCGATCTCGTGCACCGGGTCGATCTTGGCGTGGGTTTCCAGAATGGATATTTCTGCCGCCCGGGCCGGATAGCCCATGTCGATGCGCATGAGGAAGCGGTCCAGCTGGCTGTCGGGCAGCGGATAAGTGCCTTGGTGCTCGATGGGGTTCTGGGTGGCGATGACCATGAAGGGCGTCGGCAGTTCGTAGGTGGTCGTATCCACCGTGACCTGACGCTCCTCCATGGCTTCCAGCAGTGCCGACTGTGTCCGTGGTGACGCTCGATTGATCTCATCGGCCAGAACTATCTCGGCAAAGACGCCCCCGGCCCGGAATTCGAAGCCCCCAGTCGCCCGGTTGAAGACGTTCACGCCCGTGACATCCGAAGGCAGCAGGTCGGGAGTGAACTGGATCCGGTGCCACTCGCACTCCAGGGAGGCGGCCAGAGCCTTGGCCAGGCTGGTCTTGCCCACACCGGGGACGTCCTCGATGAGCAGATGGCCTTCGGCCAGGAGACAGAGCAGAGCCAGCCGTACCACGTCGTCCTTGCCCTGCACCACCTGGGCGATGTTGGTGGCCACCGATTCGAAGAGCTTGGAGAAGCCCGAGATGTCGTTGCTGAAGGCGGGCTGTCGGGCCACCGGCTCTCCCAGGGGGAACGCGCCCATCGGCTGG
>DATLUK010000035.1:0-2393 GCA_035533195.1 Acidimicrobiales bacterium
GAAAGGGTCGTAGAAGTGATGAAGCAGGCTTCGCCACTCCTGGTACGCGGCCGATCCGCGGAACCCGATGGTGTGATCCTCCAGCTGCTCCCACTCCACGAGGAGCAGATACCGATTCGGGTTCTCGACGCAGCGGGCGAGATGGAGGGACCGGAACCCGGCCGCCGCCGAGATCAGGGTCTTGGCCGCGGCGAACGCCTCCTCGAATGCGGTCTCCTGGGCCGGCACCACCTCAAGGACCGCGTGCTCAAGGACCATCCGGCCATCTTGCCGCGGCCAACCAGCCAGAGGATGGCCTGACCGGACCACCCTTGTTGACCGCCGGGCTGTGGATCACCAAACAACCAAGGGGCGATCGCGGCGCCGGCCCCTTCCGCCCGACTGCGCCGGCCCCAGGGAATACGGCCCAGAGGCCAAGCGGCGTTCGGCAGCCACACATGCTTCGGTCAATGACCGCAGATTGGGCACCGCCTTTGGTTCCTAGACGGGGAAAATGGCGAAGGTTCTGCCCGCGTTCGGGCAGGAATCTTGCATTTGGCGACGCCAGGCCGCAGAATCGAGCCCGTGGGCATCGATCTGGAACCCGACGTGGTCGACGAGTTGGTCGAGCACCTGGTCACGACCACGGCCATGCCTCCTGGCGTGGCCGCACGAGTGGTCGCCGAGGTGACTCACTACTTCTCCGAGACGGTGGAGACCTTCGTGCGCCGCCGTCACCGGGAGCTCCAGGCCACGGGCATGACCAACCCCGCCATCTTCGCCCGGTTGGCCGACGAGCTCGGCTCCCGCCGCTTCATGGCCCCGGAGCTGACCGAACGCCAACTGCGCCGGACCATCTACGGATAGGAGGAGTTCCCCATGTGCGGCATCGTCGCCTACATCGGGTCCCGCGACGCCACCCCGGTGTTGTTGGAAGGACTGCAGCGCCTCGAGTACCGGGGCTATGACTCGGCCGGCCTGGCCGTGGTGGCCCCCGGCGGACTCAAGGTCCGAAAGACCACCGGCAAGGTGCGTGAGCTCGAGGCGGGGATCCCCCGTCGCTTCAAGGGCAGTCCTGGCGTCGGGCACACCCGGTGGGCCACCCATGGCGTCCCGAGCGATGCCAACGCCCATCCCCACCTCGACGGGGCCGCCCAGGTCGCCATCGTGCACAACGGCATCATCGAAAACGCCACCGACCTGCGGGCCCGCCTGGAGTCAGAAGGCGTGACGCTGGTCTCAGAGACCGACAGTGAGGTCCTGGCCCACCTGATCGCCCGGGCCGGCCGGCCGGACCTGGAGGACTCGGTGGCCGACGCGCTCAAGCTGGTCGAAGGGACCTACGGCATCGCCGCTATCGACTCCCGCCAGCCCGATCGGGTCGTCGTGGCCCGCAACGGCAGCCCGCTAATCCTCGGCATCGGGGACAAAGAGATGCTGGCGGCCTCAGATGTCGCCGCCCTGGTCCGTTTCACCCACCAGGTCGTCCATCTTGAGGATGGCGAGATGGCCGTCCTGCGCGCCGACGGATACCGCACCTCGACCCTGGACCACCGTCCGATCACCAGAGCCCCCTTGACGGTGGAGCAGGGTCAGGACTCCTACGGTCTGGACGGGCATATTCACTACCTCCACAAGGAGATCCACGAGCAGCCCGAGGCGGTGGCCCGGGCCCTGTCCGGGCGCCTCGACCGCCGCTTCTCCACCGCCCATCTCGGGGGCCTCGGCCTGGATGCCAGGGACGTGGCCGGCATCCGGCGGATCAAGCTTCTCGGGTGCGGTTCGGCCTACTTCGCTGGCCTGCTGGGGGCCACGATGATCGAGGGGCTGGCCCGCATTCCGGCCGACGCCGAGTCGGCCTCGGAGTTCCGGTATCGCAACCCGGTGGTCGAACCGGATGCCCTTTACGTGGCCATCAGCCAGTCGGGTGAGACCGCCGACACGATCGCGGCGGTCCGGGAGCTCAAGCGGAAGGGAGCCCGCGTCCTGGGGATCGTGAACGTGGTGGGTTCGACTGTGGCCCGGGAGTGCGACGGGGGCATCTATCTCCATGCCGGGCCGGAGATCTCCGTGGCCTCGACCAAGACCTTTACCTCCACCGGCGTGGCCCTGGCCCTGCTGGCGCTGTATCTGGGACGCATCCGGGATCTCGGACCTGCGGAGGGAAAGCGCATCATCGACGCCCTGAGCGAGTTCCCTGACCAGATCAGGAGGGTGCTGGATACCGAGGCGGATATTGCCGGTGTGGCCAACCGGTTCAACCAAAGCGCCAGCATGCTCTTCATCGGGCGGGTCTCGGGCTATCCCATCGCCGAGGAAGGGGCTCAGAAGCTCAAGGAGATCTCCTATATCCACGCCGAGGCTTATGCCGCTCCTGAGCTCAAGCACGGGCCGCTGGCGCTGATCGGGCCCGA
>DATLUK010000036.1:0-2773 GCA_035533195.1 Acidimicrobiales bacterium
GGTGGTGGTGGCCGGGGCGGTGGTGGTCGTACTGGATTGATGGCCGGATGCGTTGGCCCCGCCGCCGCCACCCCCGCAGGCGGCCACCAGCCCGGCCAGGACGAAGCCGGCCAGGAAGCCGCGTTTCAGTGGCCGAACCACTGCTGTCGCAGCGGGAAGAGATAGCGGTCGGTGACCGAGTTGAGGATGCGCCTGGCGTCATTGAAGCGCTCCCCGTACTCCTCGGCCGCAGCCAGGGAGGCAGTGGCGGTGCCGGCCACCGAGCGGCCTGCCTGGCGGTACCAACGAGCCCCTAGACACTCGTAGAGGGCCAGGCCCTCCAGGCTCTCCACCTCGGCCGGGGAAAGGCCGGACAGGCGGAAGAGGCGGGCGGCCCGGGCCCCGCTGGGCATCTCTTTGGCGGTGTGGTCGGGGAACACGCCGGTGAGGAACAGGGCCAGATCCCCCAGCCGCCGGTAGACGCCGGGCCGCTCCTCCGGGCCCACCGACTCGAGCAGGCCGGCCAGGGTGAGCGGGTCCATTTCGCTGAAGCGCTTGCGGCGCCAGCCCCGGGCGGTGTGCTCCCAGGCCACGCCGCTGGATACGTGGGTGTAGGACCCCAACAGCTCGACCATGAAGAAACGCCGCACCGGATCGGCCAGGAACTCCGACAACCTCGGGACGTCGAAGACGGGGAGGCGGATGTGGGGACCGGCCCATTCCTCGATGTGGGTGCTCTGGGACAACGACCAGGCGGTGCGGTGGACGGCCACGGCAAAGGTCAGAAACGGCGTCACCGGCGCCGGCCGTCCGGTCACGCCCCATTGGTCAGCCCCGAAGACGGCCCGCTCGGTCCCTTCCGCCCCCAGGGCGTCGACCAGGGATGCGCCCGGCGCAGTTTCGGCCAGCAGCTGGCGATCGCTCCCACTCAGATGCTGGCGGTAGAGCAGCTCGACATCGACGGTCATCGGCCTGACAACCGTACCCACCGGGGCCGGCCTCCATGGCGCATGCCTGGCACAATCCGGCCATGAGAGCAGTCATGTGCCGGCAGTTCGGTCCTCCCGAGTCACTCATCCTGGAGGAGGTCCCCGACCCGGTGGCCGAGGCGGGCCAGGTGGTGATCGATGTGGCGGCGTCTTCGGTCAACTTCCCCGATCTGCTCATGATCAAAGACGAGTACCAGTTCAAACCGGGCCTGCCCTTCTCCCCCGGTGGCGAGGTGGCCGGGACGGTCTCCTCGGTGGGCGAGGGCGTCGACGCCGGACTGGTCGGCCGGGAGGTGATGGCGCTGTGCGGAGTCGGGGGCTTTGCGGAACGGCTGGCGGTATCGCCGCGGGCACTGCTGCCCATTCCGGCCGGGATGGACATGGCCACCGCCGCCAGCTTCCTCACCGCCTACGGGACCTCCTATCACGCCCTCAAGGACCGGGGCCGGCTGGCCGCCGGTGAAGTCCTCCTCGTCCTCGGCGCCGCGGGCGGGGTCGGTCTGGCGGCGGTGGACATCGGTGCGGCCATGGGGGCGGTGGTGATCGCGGCGGCGTCCTCGGAAGCCAAGCTGGCCGCCTGTACCGAGCACGGTGCAGCCATGACCATCAACTACGCCGAGGAGGACCTGCGGGCCCGGCTCAAGGAACTGACCGGGGGTCGGGGCCCCGACGTCATCTACGACCCGGTGGGCGGGGACCTGGCCGAGCCCGCCTTCCGCTCCATCGGCTGGAACGGCCGCTATCTGGTGGTGGGCTTCGTGGGCGGGCCCATCCCCCGGCTCCCCCTCAACCTGCCCCTGCTCAAGGGAGCGGAGCTGGTCGGTGTCTACTGGGGCAGCTTTACGGCCAGGCAGGCCGAAGACCACCGCCGCAACATGGACGAGCTGGCCGGCCTCTGGACCGAGGGCAAGCTGCATCCGGCCGTGTCCTCGGTCTTCCCCCTGGAGGAGGCGGCCGCCGCTCTCAACGAACTGGGGGACCGGCGGGTGATCGGAAAGGCGGTGGTGACCACGGCCGGCCGGTGAGGCCCGGCCAGTGAGGCCCAGGCGGTGAGACTCAATCGAGGTCGAACTCGTCCTGGAACCGGGGCCGCCGGCGCCGTTCGGCCGCCACCGGGCCGATCAGGATCACGGGCAGAGAAGTGGAGATGCCGGCCAGGGCCATCAGGGCCAGGGCCCCCACCACGTCGACGGTGACTCTGGAGCCAGGCCCGCCGGCGCCACTCAGCACCACCCGCCCGGAGGCCAGGGCGCCGGCGGCCTGCACCGAACCGGCCCCATTACCGACGCCGGCCGAGCTGAGGGGCAGCGGATAGGGCTGCCCGGACTGAAGAGTGGGCGAGGTGGTGGGGTCCGAGATGGCGCCGGTCGGGCCGGACGTGGCCGTGGCGCCGGCTGCCTGCCTGCCAGAGGGGCCGGAGGCCGAGGAGCCGGATGCACCGGTCCCGCCCGATCCGGTCGTGCCCGCTCCCGAAGACCCCGCTCCGGAAGAGGACGAGGGAGGGTCGGCGGCTGCGCCGGCGGCGGACGCTCCCGGCCCGGGGCCGGACAGGACTGCCGAGCCGGGGGCGGCCATGGTCGTGGTGGTGGCCGCCGGGGTGCCCCCGGTGCCGACCCCGGCCGGGCGCCAACCGTTCACGTACCAGTTGCGCAGCAGGGTCTCGGCCGCCTTCCCCCTGGGGGTGCGCGCCGCGTCCCCGGTGGCGTCGGACCACTCCCACCAGGCCACGCCCATCCACCAGCTGTAGCCGGAGAACGTCTGCAGCAGAGCCTGGTACAGGTTGGCCTGCAGGGTGGGGTTGTCAT
>DATLUK010000037.1:0-2817 GCA_035533195.1 Acidimicrobiales bacterium
GGTGGCCTGGGCCGAGAGCTCGGACAGCGGGCGGTTCCGGTGGGTCCGGGTGCCGAGGTCGACCTGGGCCAGGAGACCGGTCCCGAAGCGTTCGGCCAGGTCCACCAGCAGACCCAGCTCGACCCCGTAGCCGTGGGTGAATGGCAGCTGCTCGAGCACATCCCGGCGGGCGGCACACTCCCCGGCCAGGGGCTGGACCACGCCGGCCAGGTGCGGGAACAGGGTCGACAGCACGGGCCGGGCCAGAAGCTCGGTGACCCGCCCGCCCTCCTCGGGCCGGCCGTCCAGGGGGCGGTCGTAGAAGGCCTTCACGAAGCCGATGTCGGCGTCGGTGAGGAGGGGACCCAACAGCCCGACGACGAAGTGACCCCCGAAGTTGCACACGTCCGCATCCAGATAGACCAGTACGTCCCCAGAAGCGGCAAAGAGGCCCTCCCACATGGCCCGTCCCTTCCCCGCCCCCCAACCGCGGTCCTCGAGCAGCGTCCCGGCCCTGAGCACCTTGGCTCCAGCGGCCCGGGCCGCCTCGGCCGTGGCGTCGCTGGAACCGTCATCGATGACCAGGACCTCGTCCACCAGCCCGGCCGGGATCAGCTCCTCGACCAGGGTGGCCACGATGGCCCCGATGGTCGCCTCCTCGTCCCGGGCCGGCAGGCAGACGGATACGACCGTGTCGCCCTTGGCCTCAAGCAGCTCGGCCAGGGTGAAGTCGGAGTGGTGGTATCGCCGCAGCCCGCTCACCCCGAGAGTCTTACCGGTCCGGCCCGCCGGCTGTGCCCGGCCGCCGATACCGCTTTGACGGTCGGGTCTGGTTGAGCCACCATTGATGCAGTCATCCAGAGCGGTCGAGGGACGGGCCCTACGAAGCCGCGGCAACCAGTGGACCCCCAGGTAGGGGGCTGCCAGGTGCCAATGCCCGGTCGATGAGGAGGAAGCTGTGGCTTTTGTAGAAGGACTCCGGTGCCGCGAATGCGGCCACCAGTACCCCGCCCAGGCGCTTCACGTCTGTGATTTCTGCTTCGGGCCCCTGGAGGTGGCTTACGACTACGACGCCATCGCCAAGGTCATCAGCCCGGAGCGCATAGCGGCCGGGCCCCAGTCCATCTGGCGCTACGCCGATCTGCTGCCGGTGGACGACAGCGCCCCGGTGGACCTGGGCGCCGGCTTCACCCCCCTGGTCCGGGCCGACCGCCTGGCCGCCGAGCTGGGCCTCGGTGAGCTGTGGATCAAGAACGACACCGTCAACCCCACCGGCTCGTTCAAGGACCGGGTCACCTCGGTGGGCCTGACCAAGGCCAGAGAGCTCGGCTTCAAGGTGGCGGCCTGCGCATCGACGGGGAACCTGGCCTCCTCGGTGGCCGCCCACGCCGCCCGGGCCGGGATGCAGTCGGTGGTGTTCATCCCCCATGACCTGGAGCCGGCCAAGGTCCTGATGGCGGCGGTCTATGGCGGCCAGGTGGTGGCGGTGGAGGGTAACTACGACGACGTCAACCGCCTCTGCGCCGAGCTCACCTCCGAGTATCCCGACTTCGCCTTCGTCAACGTCAACATCCGCACCTACTACGCCGAGGGCTCCAAGACCCTGGCCTTCGAGGTGGCCGAGCAGCTGGGCTGGACGGCGCCTGACCACGTGGTGGTGCCGGTGGGCTCGGGCAGCCAGCTGACCAAGATCCACAAGGGCTTCCACGAGCTGGCGAAGGTCGGGCTCTTACACAGCGATCCCTCCGCGATTCGCGTATCCGGCGCCCAGGCCACCGGGTGTTCGCCAGTTGCCACCGCCTTTGCCGAGGGCACCGACGCCATCCGGCCCCAGAAGCCCTCCACCATCGCCAAGTCGGTGGCCATCGGCAACCCGGCCGACGGCTGGTACGCCCTCGACGTCGTGCGCCAGACCGGCGGCGGCTTCGGTTCGGTGTCCGATGAGGAGATAGTGGAGGGGATCAGGCTGCTGGCGCGGACGGAGGGCATCTTCGCCGAGACCGCCGGCGGGGTCACCATCGCCACCCTGGCCCAGCTGGCCCGCTCGGGCGTGGTCCGCCCCGATGAGAAGGTGGTGGCCTACGTGACGGGCAATGGGCTCAAGACCACCGACGCCGTGGCTCCCCACGTGGGGCCCACCGCTACCATCCAGCCGACCATCGAGTCGTTTGAACGAGAGGTCAGCCTGGAGGACCGGGGCCGATGAGCATCAAGATCCGCATACCGACCCAGCTGCGCCAGCTGACCGGCGGCTCCGGGGAAGTTGACGTCGACGCCACAACCGTCGGTGAGGCCCTCAAGGCCCTCGACGCTCAGTTCAACGGCCTGGGTGAGCGCCTCTTCGATGAGAACAGAAACCTGCGCCGCTTCGTCAACGTCTTCCTGGCCGATGAGGACGTCCGCTTCCTGGACGGGCTCAACACGCCCGTGACCGACGGCCAGACCCTCTCCATCGTCCCCGCCGTAGCCGGCGGCTAGCACTCTCGAACCGGGAGCGCTTGCACCCAGGCCGCCGAAGTGGAACACTTAGCAGTCGAAGTACGAGAGTGCTAATGGCCCTGGCAGGCCAACCACGGAGGTAAACCAATGCCCAAGATGATCGCCTTTGACGAGGTGGCCCGCCGGTCCCTCGAGAGCGGCATGAACCAGCTGGCCGACGCCGTCCGGGTAACGCTCGGCCCCAAGGGCCGTAACGTGGTCCTGGAGAAGAAGTGGGGCGCCCCCACCATCACCAACGACGGCGTCTCCATCGCCAAGGAGATCGAGCTCGAGGACCCCTACGAGCGGATCGGGGCCGAGCTGGTCAAGGAGGTGGCCAAGAAGACTGACGACGTTGCC
>DATLUK010000038.1:0-8782 GCA_035533195.1 Acidimicrobiales bacterium
CTCGAAATGGGCTCGATCCCCGTCCTCGAAGGCGTGCTCGAGCTCATCGAAGGCGCAATCCTCGGCGTCCAGCAACTCCCGGTACCGCTGCAGAACGTGGTCGTCGATCACCTCGGTTAGGGCCATTCAGGACTCTCCCTCCGTTCGGTGCTGCTCGGTTGGTTCGGTTGTTCCGCCAATGTATCCCCGACCGTGGGGGCCCGTCAGGGCCCTGGGTCCTCCGGGCGGCCCCGCCCCGCCCGGCCCGGCCGGTCAGCGCTTGCGGCGGATGGCCCGGCCCAGGCGGGTGACGGGGTCGAAGTAGCGGTCCACCACCCGCTCCTTCAAGGGGATGAGGGCGTTGTCGGTTATGTGGATGTGTTCGGGGCACACCTCGGTGCAGCACTTGGTGATGTTGCAGTAGGGCAGGCCCATCTCCCGGGCCAGGGGGATGCGGTCGGCCGTGTCGAGGGGGTGCATCTCCAACTCGGCTATCCGCATCAGGAACCGCGGCCCGGCGAAATGAACCTTGTTGTCGTCATGGTCCCTGATCACATGGCAGACGTTCTGGCACATGAAGCACTCGATGCACTTGCGGAACTCCTGGCTGCGTTCCACGTCCCGCTGGGCCATCCGACGCTTTCCGTCGGCGTCCTTGGGCTTGGGCTGGAAGGCGGGGATGCGCTTGGCCATCTCATAGTTGAACGAGACGTCGGTGACCAGGTCCTTCATGACTGGGAAGGTCTTCATGGGGGCCACGGTGATGTCCCGACCCGGTTCGAAGGTGCTCATGCGGGTCAT
Organism: Acidimicrobiales bacterium; assembly: GCA_035533195.1. Lineage (GTDB taxonomy): Bacteria > Actinomycetota > Acidimicrobiia > Acidimicrobiales > JAJPHE01 > DAHUYE01. The sequence goes on from DATLUK010000038.1 coordinate 781, forward strand.
GCACATGAGCCGGGGCAGGCCGTTGATCTCGGCGCTGCAGGAGCCGCACTTACCAGCCTTGCAGTTCCAGCGGACACCGAGGTCGTTGGCCTGGGTGGCCTGGATGCGGTGGATGACGTCGAGGACGACCTCGCCCTCCCGGTACTCCACCTCGTAGAGGCGGAAGTCTCCGCCGGAGGCGTCGCCTCTCCAGACCTGCATGTTGACCATGTCCGGGCCCTTGGCGGCCGAACTGGGGCTTTGGGTGCTGACGTCGGTCATTTGGCCGGCTCCTCGAAGAGCGCCTTCAGGTCATCGGGCATCTCGGGCAGGGGCTCCTGGGTGATGGCGGTCTCGCCCGAGGAGTCGCGGTGGACGGTGTTGTTGATCTTGGACCAGTAGGTGCTGGTGGAGGGGAAGTCGTCCCGGGTGTGTCCGCCCCGGGACTCCTCCCGCAGCAGGGCGCAGCGAGCCACCGCCTCTGACACGGTGAATAGGGACTCGAGATCGAGGGCGAGGTGCCAGCCCGGGTTGAACTGGCGGTGGCCCTCCACGGCCACGTTCTTGGCCCGCTCCTTGAGCTGGGCGATCTTCTCGATGGCCTCCTCCAGCTCGGACTTGACCCGGATGATGCCCACCAGGTTGTGCATGGTGTCCTGCAGCTCGTATTGGAGGCTGTAGGGGTTCTCGCCCTGGGTGCGGTTGAAGGGCTCGAGGGCCTCGGCTGTCAGCCGATCGACCTCGGAGTCGGCCACCTTGGGGGACGCGCCCGGACCCTGGGCGTACTCGGCGGCGGCCATGCCGGCGCGGCGCCCGAAGACGAGCAGATCGCTCAAGGAGTTTCCCCCGAGGCGGTTGGAGCCGTGTAGTCCGGCGGCCACCTCCCCGGCGGCGTACAGGCCGGGCAGCGTGCAGGCCTCCGTGTCCGGGTCCACCTTGACCCCGCCCATCATGTAGTGGCAGGTGGGTCCGATCTCGAAGGGGGCGGCGGTAATGTCGACGTCGGCCAGCTCCTTGAACTGGTGGTACATCGATGGCAACCGCCGACGGATGAACTCGGCTGAACGCCTCGAGGCGATGTCCAGGTACACCCCGCCGTGCTCGGTGCCCCGGCCCGCTTTCACCTCTGAGTTGATGGCCCGGGCCACCTCATCGCGGGGTAGCAACTCGGGCGGGCGGCGATTGTTGGTGTGATCTTCGTACCACCGGTCCGCCTCGGCCTCGTTGTCAGCCGTCTCGGCGGCAAAGACCTCCGGGATGTAGTTGAACATGAAGCGCTTGCCTTCGGTGTTGCGCAGGACGCCGCCGTCGCCGCGCACCGACTCGGTGACGAGGATGCCCCGCACCGAAGGGGGCCAGACCATCCCGGTGGGGTGGAACTGCACGAACTCCATGTCGATGAGGTCGGCGCCGGCCGCCAGGGCCAGGGATTGGCCGTCACCGGTGTACTCCCACGAGTTGGAGGTGACCTGCCAGGCCTTTCCGATCCCGCCGGTGGCCAGGATCACGGCCTTGGCCCGGAACAGGACGAAGCGGCCCGTCTCCCGCCAGTAGGCGAGGGCGCCGGCCACCCTGCCTTCATCGAGGATCAGTTTGTGGATCTTGCATTCCATGAACACGGCCATGCCCTGGGACACGGCCCGCTGCTGGAGGGTGCGGATCATCTCCAGGCCGGTGCGGTCCCCGACGTGGGCCAGGCGGGCGTAGCGGTGACCGCCGAAGTCGCGCTGGCTGATCAGGCCTTCCTTGGTGCGGTCAAAGAGGGCGCCCCACTCCTCCAGCTCGAGCACCCGGTCGGGCGCCTCCTGGGCGTGGAGCTGGGCCATGCGCCAGTTGTTGAGCATCTTGCCCCCGCGCATGGTGTCGCGGAAGTGGACCTTCCAGTTGTCCTCGGACCACACGTTGCCCATGGAGGCGGCTATGCCGCCTTCGGCCATGACGGTGTGGGCCTTGCCCAAGAGGGACTTGCAGATGACCGCCGTCCTGGCCCCTTGGGCCTGGGCCTCGATGGCGGCCCGCAGACCGGCGCCGCCGGCGCCGACCACGATCACATCGAAGTCGTGCGTTTCCAGATCAGCCATGTCAGAAGAACCTCGGATCGTGGAGGGCGCCGCTGGCCACCAGGCGCACGTAGACATCGGTCAGGCCGACGGCCACCAGGCTCACCCAGGCCAGGCCCATGTGGTGCTCGTTGAGGAAGCTGACCCGCTTCCACAGCCAGTAGCGCGTGGGCCCCTTGGACATGGCATTGAGATGGCCACCGCAGAGGTGCCGGCAGGAGTGGCACGACAGCGTGTAGGTGAGCAGCAGGAGAGCGTTGACGAACAGGATGAGGGTGCCCAGGCCCAGCCCGCGGCTGGTGACCAGGCTCCCGGCCGCCGAGACGGTGATCATGTGGGTGCCCTTCCACGCCTCCCACAGCAGGATGATGGGGAAGGGGATGACCAGGTAAAGGGCGTAGCGGTGCAGGTTCTGCACCAGCAAGGGGAAGCGGCTCTCACCCGTGTACTTGCCATGGGGCTCGGGCACGGCGCAGGCCGGCGGGGAGAACCAGAACGACCGGTAGTAGGCCTTGCGGTAGTAGTAGCAGGTGCCCCGGAACAGGAGGGGGAACGGCAGCATCAGGATGGCGGCCGAGAACGGCCACCAGTTGACCAGGTGCCACGTCGTTCCCGGCCCGCAGCGATTGGTGATACAGGGCGAGAAGAAGGGCGACAGGTAGTCCCGCCCGACCGTGGCCCCGGCGAAGAATTCATGCGGCGTGAAGGTCGACCACGTCGAATAGATGACGAAGGCGGTCAACCCGGCCGCGGTGAGGGCCGGCTGCAGCCACCACCGGTCCACCCTGAGGTTCTCGGCCGGTCTGGTACTCCGGCCGGCTTGGACGGCTGTAACCGCCAACTTGGCGCCTCCTCGGCTCATTGCGCCGGCCTTCGGTCTCAGTCCTCGGGCCGTCTGTCCCTAGCGGCGGCCGGCCCGTCCGGGCGGGTCGCCGGAGCGAACCCTAAGCCCGGTGCTGCTGATAAGTCAAAGACATGTTGACACTCGCATCCATAGGTAGTACCTATGATGAGGTGGAGCTGCACCAGCTGCGCTACTTCGTGGCCGTGGCCGAGGAGCGCCACTTCACGCGGGCCGCCGCCCGCCTGGGGGTGGCCCAGCCCTCGGTCAGCTCCCAGGTCCGCAAGATGGAGGCCGAACTGGGTGGGCCCCTCTTCGACCGGGCCCCGGCCGGGGTGACCCTCACCCAGGCCGGGGAGGTCCTCCTCCCGCTGGCCCGCCGGGTGCTCGATGACCTGGACGATGCCCTGTCCCAGGTGCGCGAGGTCGGGGCCCTGGGCCGGGGTCGCCTGGCCGTGGGGGCGACACCGAGCCTGTCCACCGGTCTCTTGCCTGCTGCTCTGGCCCGTTTCCACCGGGCCCATCCGGGCGTGGCCGTGAGCCTCTTCGAGGAGGGCTCCGGGGGCTTGGTGGCGCGTTTGGAGTCCGGCCAGGTGGAGCTAGCCCTGGTCATCCTGCCCCTGCATCAGTCCCGGCTCCGGACCCGGGAGCTGGCCAGTGAGGAACTGGTCCTGGTCACGGCGGCGGACCACCCCCTGGCCGGGCGCAACGGGGTGAGCGTGGAGGATCTCCGCAACGTGGCCCTGGTCATGTTCAGGGAGGGCTATGACCTGCGGACGGCCACCTTCGCCGCCTGCAACCAGGCCGGCTTCGACCCAGTGCTGGTCACCGAGGGGGGGGAAATGGACGGCGTCCTGGCCATGGTCGGCGCCGGTATGGGCGCGGCCGTGGTGCCGAGCATCGTGGCCGCCACCCGTCCTGAGCTGCGGACCATCCGCTTCCGCCCGCCCGACCTGCGCCGGACCATCGGTCTGGCCCGGCGGGAGGACAGGGCGCCGTCCCGGGCCGCTACCGCCTTCGAGGCCGAGGTGGAGTCCCTGGTCCGGGGCGGGGCCTGGCCGGGTGTGGCGCCGGCCGGCCTGGTCGTGTTGTGAGGTTGGGTCCGGGGGCCCAACTCCGGGCAGCCCTCAGGGCTGGGCCCATGGCGGCGCCGCCGGCGTGCCCGCAGCCGGAGCCGGGCTCAGCCGGCGGGGGTGGTGGTGAGCCGGCCTTGGAGGGTGGCGCTCAGGCCGATCTGACCGCCCGGGCCCGGGGTCAGGTCTAGGACGTACTGGCCCCCGGTCAGGGTGATGGTCCGGACCGTGGAGTTTCCGTCCCGGGTCCGCACGGTCAGGTTCCCCTGGGCCTGTACCGCCCCGGGACCGATCAGGTGCAGGGCCATCGGCGGGCGGTGGAGGGTGGCGCCCCCCGAGGTCACCAGCACGGTGTCGAGTCCGGCGGTGAAGTCAGCCGAGGGCTCGGCACTGGCCAGCCCGCTGGTGCCCACCGCCACTGGAGTGGCGATCTGATAGGGCCCCGACTCCCATCGGCGCTCGGCCCCGTCCAAGTACCAGGTCGAGCCGGACCCGTCCACCGTGACATTGACCCGCCCGGGCACTAGGCCCCCGTTGCCAAGGATGCTGAGGGGCTCGCCGGCGTACCAGTAGATGGTCTCACCCGACTGGTTCCCGACGGTGGCGTTGTAGATGTAGGCCGAGCCCTGGCCCCGGACCGGGACGGTTATGAGCAGGGGCGTGGCCAGTGCCGGCCCGGTGGCGCTGCCGGCGCTCAGGCTGGTGACGGTGCCACTGACCAGGGCCTGGCCGGGGGCCAATGGCGTGGTGGTGGGAACCGAGGAGGTGGGCGCCGGCCGGGGCTGATGGGTGGTGCGGGGCCCCAGGGCCGCGGCGGATTGGCGCCGGTTGGCGACCACCACCGCGCCGGAGGCGTCGGCGGTGAGTAGGACGACCACGGCCACGGCGGCCAGCACCATGGCTCGGCGCCGCTGGGGGGACTGTGGGGGCTGGGGGGCGGGAGGCCCGGACACGGGCGGGAGCGTAGGCTCGCCGCGATGACCTCACGACCCGCCACCCTCGGTCAGCTGCGCGACGCCGGCTGGCAATCCGTCCCGGTCAAGGAAGAAGTTCGCCGTAACGCGGTCAAGCGGATTGCCGCCGGAGAGCCCATGGTCGAAGGCGTTATGGGCTACGAGGACACCGTTCTGCCGCAGCTCGAGAACGCCCTCCTGGCCGGACACGACATCATCATGTTGGGAGAGCGGGGTCAGGCCAAGACCCGCATGATCCGTTCGCTCACCAGCCTGCTGGACGAATGGCTGCCGATCGTGGCCGGCTCCGAGATCAATGACGACCCCTATCACCCCGTCTCCCGCCACTCCCGGGACCTGGTGGCCGAACGCGGCGATGACACCCCCGTCGAGTGGATCCACCGGGACACCCGCTTCGGGGAGAAGCTGGCCACGCCGGACACCTCCATTGCCGACCTGATCGGTGAGGTCGACCCCATCCGGGTGGCCGAAGGCCGGTATCTGTCCGATGAGCTGACCATCCATTACGGGCTGGTTCCTCGCACCAACCGGGGCATCTTCGCCATGAACGAGCTGCCCGACCTGGCCGAGCGCATCCAGGTGGGCCTGCTCAACGTGTTGGAGGAGCGCGACGTGCAGATCCGCGGGTACAAGCTGCGCCTGCCCCTCGACGTGATGCTGGTGGCCACGGCCAACCCGGAGGACTACACCAACCGGGGCCGGATAATCACGCCGCTCAAAGACCGCTTCGGGTCACAGATCCGCACCCACTATCCCCTCGAGATCGAGACCGAGCTCGAAGTCGTCCGCCAGGAGTCGAACCCCCTGGAGGCCGAGGGCCTGCGGGTGCAGGTGCCCGAGTTCATGGCCGAGATCGTGGCCACCCTCACCCACCTGGCCCGCTCGAGCTCGAAGATCAACCAGCGCTCCGGAGTGTCGGTCCGTCTGTCCATCGCCAACTACGAGACCCTGGTGGCCAACGCGGCCCGCCGGGCCCTGCGGGCGGGCGAGCCGGACGTGGTGCCCCGGATCAGCGACCTCGAGTCCCTGGTGTCCTCCACGGCCGGAAAGGTGGAGATCGAGACTCTGGACGAGGGCCGCGACGAGCACGTCATCGACCAGCTGGTCAAGCAGTCGATCCTCACCGTGTTCAAGAGCCGCTGTCCCATCGAGCGCTTCAAGGACGTGGTCACGGCCTTCGAGGACGGAGTGGTCGTCCACGCCGGTGACGACGTCGGCTCGGCCCGCTACGTGGACTCTCTGGCCTCCATGCCGGTGCTCAAGACCCCGGTCATGGACCTGGCCGGCAGCGAGACCCCCGCCGCGGTGGCCAGCGCCATGGAGTTCGTGCTCGAGGGCCTGCACCTGTCCAAGCGGCTCAACAAGGAGGCCGCCGGCGGGCGGGCCACCTACCGCGGGCGTACGTGATGACGAACGGCCGCCGGTGCGGCAGGGGCCCCCGTCGTTGTGGAGGAGGCCGGACGTGAGCGCGCACGGCCGCCGGTGGGGCAGGGGCCCCCACCGTTGCGGAGGAGGCCGGGGATGGGGCCCCCGGCCGGGGAGAAAACATTGAGCAGGTTCCGGTACTCGCGCTGGGACGGGTCCCAGGTTGGTTTTGAGCTCGATGCCGAGGACGTGCTGTCCGAGATCACCGACGATCTGCTCTACCACGGTGATCTCAACGCCGCCCTGCGCCGGATGATGCAGTCGGGCTTCCAGGACCGCAACGGTGAGCGGGTCGAAGGCATGCGCCAGTTGCTGGAGAAGCTGCGCCGGCGCCGCCGGGACGAGCTCGAGCGCTACGACCTCGGAGGCGTCTACGAGGACATAGCCGAGCAGCTCCGGGAGGTCATGGACACCGAACGGGCCGGCATCGACCAGTTGGTGGAGGAGGCCCGCCAGTCGGGTGACCAGCGTCGTCAGGAGGTAACCGAGGGGGTGGCCCAGGACCGCCGTCTCCAGCTGGATATGGTCCCGCCTGACCTGGCCGGTCAGGTGCGGGCCCTCCAGGAGTACGAGTTCACCTCGTCCGAGGCCCGCGAGCGTTTCGATGAGTTGATGGACAAGCTGCGCCAGCAGCTGATGCAGAGCTACTTCAACCAGATGGCCGGCGCCCTGCAGAACACCTCGCCCGAGCAGATGCAGGCCATGAAGGACATGTTCAACGCCCTCAACCGCATGCTCGAACAGCGGGAGGCGGGCGAGGCGATCGACCCCAGCTTCGAGTCCTTCATGGAGCAGTTCGGCCAGTTCTTCCCAGGCAACCCGCAGAGCTTGGACGAGTTGCTCGAGCAGATGGCCCAGCAGATGGCGGCCATGCAGTCGATGCTCAACTCCATGACCCCCGAGCAGCGGGCCCAGCTCCAGGGCCTGGCCAACCAGCTCCTCGAGGACATGGACCTGCGCTGGCAGATGGACCGGCTGTCCAACAACCTGCAGGCGGCCTTCCCTCAGGCGGGCTGGGACCGGCAGTACAACTTCAGCGGCCAGGACCCGCTGGGCTTTGCCGAGGCGGCCGGGCTGATGGACCGGCTCGGGGACATGGACCAGCTGGAGAACCTGCTGCGTTCAGCCAACAGCCCCGGCGCCCTGGCCGACGTGGACATCGACCGGGCCCGGGAGCTCATGGGCGATGAGTCGGCCCGCTCCCTGGAGCGTCTGTCGGAGCTGGCCAAGATGCTGGAGGAGGCCGGCCTGATCGAACAGCGGGAGGGCCGCTTCGAGCTCACTCCGCGGGGAATGCGCCGCATCGGCCAGAACGCCCTGTCCGACCTGTTCTCCAAGCTGGCCCGGGACCGCCTCGGCCGCCACCAGGCGGATCCGACCGGCGTCGGCCACGAGCGGGCTTATGAGACCAAGCCCTACGAGTTCGGGGACCCTTTCAATCTGAATATCGAACGCACCGTTCGTAACGCCCTGGGCCGTTCCGGTGGGGGGACCCCCATCCGCCTCTCCCCTCAGGATTTCGAGGTGGAGCGGACCGAGACCATCACCCGGGCCGCCACCGTTCTGATGGTCGACCTGTCCCTGTCCATGCCGATGCGGGACAACTTCCTGGCCGCCAAGAAGGTCGCCATGGCCCTGCACTCACTCATC
>DATLUK010000039.1:0-20677 GCA_035533195.1 Acidimicrobiales bacterium
TCGCTGCTGCTGACCTCGGCCGTCCATCACCATCTCATCCGGGAGAAGAGCCGCACCCGGGTCGGCCTCATCGTGGAGGCGGGCGATGCCCGCGAGGTGCACCACATCGCCCTGCTCATCGGCTATGGGGCCGCCGCCGTCAATCCCTACCTCGCCTTCGAGTCGGTGGAGGACATGATTGCCAACGGTGTCATCACCGGTGTGAATCTGCGGGACGCCCGCTACAACACCACCAAGGCGCTGGGTAAAGGGGTGCTCAAGGTCATGTCCAAGCGGGGCATCTCCACCGTGGCCTCCTACACCGGGGCCCAGGTTTTCGAAGCCATCGGGCTGGGCCGGCAGCTGGTGGCGGAGTACTTCGCCGGGACGGTGTCGCGTCTGGACGGGGTGGGTCTGGACGAGCTGGCCGCCGAGGTGACGGCCCGACACCGGCTGGCCTGGCCCGACCGGCCCGAGGAGCTGGCCCACCGGCCTCTCGACGACGGCGGTGAATATCAGTGGCGGCGGGAAGGGGAGTACCACCTCTTCAACCCGGAGACGGTGTACCGGCTGCAACACTCCACCCGGACCCGGCGCTACGAGATCTTCAAGGAGTACACCCGCCTGGTGGACGACCAGTCGGCCCGGCTGGCCACCCTGCGCGGAATGTTCCGCTTCAAGGAGGGCGCCCGGCCGCCGGTTCCCATCGAGGAGGTGGAGCCGGTTTCCTCCATCGTCAAGCGTTTCTCCACCGGGGCCATGTCCTACGGGTCGATCTCGGCCGAGGCCCACGAGACCCTGGCCGTGGCCATGAACCGCCTGGGGGGACGCTCCAACACCGGGGAAGGAGGCGAGGACTCGGATCGGTTCACGCCCGACCCCAACGGGGACCTGCGGCGCAGCGCCATCAAGCAGGTGGCCTCCGGGCGCTTTGGCGTGACGAGCGAGTACCTGGTCAACGCCGATGACCTCCAGATCAAGATCGCCCAGGGGGCCAAGCCGGGCGAGGGAGGCCAGCTCCCCGGCAACAAGATCTACCCCTGGATCGCCAAGACCCGGCACTCGACCCCGGGCGTCGGGCTCATCTCCCCGCCACCGCACCACGACATCTACTCCATTGAGGACATCAAGCAGCTCATCCACGACCTCAAGTGCTCGAATCCCAAGGCCCGTATCCACGTGAAGCTGGTGGCCGAGGTCGGTGTGGGTACGGTGGCGGCGGGGGTGTGCAAGGCCCACGCCGATGTCGTGCTCATCTCGGGCCACGACGGTGGAACCGGGGCGTCGCCTCTGACCTCGCTCAAGCACGCCGGCGCCCCGTGGGAGCTGGGCCTGGCCGAGACTCAGCAGACGCTCTTGCTCAACGGCCTACGGGACCGCATCGTGGTCCAGGTCGACGGCCAGCTCAAGACCGGCCGCGATGTTGTCATCGGAGCCCTGCTCGGCGCCGAGGAGTTCGGCTTCGCCACCGCCCCGCTGGTGGTGTCGGGCTGCGTGATGATGCGGGTCTGTCACCTGGACACCTGCCCGGTTGGCGTGGCCACCCAGAATCCCGAACTGCGCAAGCGCTTCTCGGGCAAGCCGGAGTTCGTGGTCACGTTCTTCGAGTACATCGCCGAGGAGGTGCGCGAGCTACTGGCCGCCCTGGGCTTCCGGACCCTGGAGGAGGCCATCGGCCGGGTCGACCTGCTCGACACGGTGGAGGCGGTCAACCACTGGAAGGCGGCCGGCCTCGACCTGTCGCCCATCCTGGCCGTGCCCGATGTACCCGCCGACGCCCCCCGCCACCAGGTGCACGAGCAGGACCACGGGCTGGAAAACAAGCTCGATAACTTCCTCATCACCGAAGCCGCTTCCGCCTTGGAGAACGGCACGCCGGTGGTCATCGAGACGCCGGTGCGCAATGTGGACCGTACCGTCGGCACGCTGCTCGGCCACCAGGTCACCGTCCGCCATGGCGGCGCCGGCCTGCCCGATGACACCATCACCGTCCGCCTGACCGGTTCGGCCGGCCAGAGCTTCGGGGCGTTTCTGCCCAGCGGCATCACCCTGCGCCTGGAGGGCGACGCCAACGACTACCTCGGCAAGGGGCTTTCGGGCGGACGCGTGATCCTCCGGCCCCCGCTGGACTCGCCCTTCGCGGCCGAGGAGAACGTAGTGGCCGGTAACGTCATTCTTTACGGCGCCACCGGTGGCGAGGTCTTCATCCGCGGGCTGGTGGGTGAGCGCTTCTGTGTGCGCAACTCCGGCGCCAACGCGGTCGTGGAGGGGGTGGGGGACCACGGCTGTGAGTACATGACCGGAGGTCGGGTGGTGGTGCTCGGGCCCACCGGACGGAACTTTGCCGCCGGCATGTCCGGCGGGATCGCCTACATCCATGATCCTGACGGGACATTCCCCGATCGGCTGAACCGTGAGTTCGTGGATATCGAACCCCTCGACCACGATGACCTGAACCTGCTGGCCGATCTGGTCGGCCGGCACCACATCGAGACCGACTCGGCCGTGGCCGCCCGGCTCCTGGCCGACTGGGAGACCGCCGTTTCCCAGTTCGTCAAGGTCATGCCCCGGGACTACAAGCGGGTGATGGCAACCCTCAAGCAGGCCGAGGCCGAAGGACGGCCGGCCGACGACGCCGTCATGGAGATGATGGGAGCCTCCCGTGGGTAAGCCGACCGGCTTCATCGAGTTCCGCCGCGAGCTGCCCTCCCGGCGTCCCATCCCGGTGCGCTTGTTGGACTGGCACGAGGTCTACGAGGCTTTCCCACCCGAAAAGACCGCCGTCCAGGCCGCCCGGTGCATGGACTGCGGCATCCCCTTCTGTAACAACGGCTGCCCCCTTGGCAACCTCATCCCGGAGTGGAACGACCTCGTCTACCGGGATGACTGGGACCAGGCCCTCGAGCGCCTCCACGCCACCAACAACTTCCCCGAGTTCACTGGCCGGCTGTGCCCGGCCCCTTGCGAGGCTTCCTGCGTCCTCGGCATCAACGCCGACCCCGTCGCCATCAAGCAGGTGGAAGTGGAGATCATCGACCGGGCCTGGAACCGGGGTCGGGTCGCCCCGGTGGCTCCGGGCCGCCCGACGGGCAAGCGGGTGGCGGTGGTGGGATCGGGTCCCGCCGGCCTGGCCGCCGCCCAGCAGCTGACCCGGGCCGGCCACGCCGTGGTCGTCTATGAGCGGGCCGACCGCATCGGCGGACTGTTGCGTTACGGCATCCCCGAGTTCAAGATGGAAAAGGCCGTCCTCCAGCGTCGGCTGGCCCAGATGGAAGCGGAAGGCACCGAGCTCCGCCCCGGGGTCGACGTGGGCCGGGATCTGCCCACCGATCGGTTGCTGGCCGAGCACGACGCCGTGGTCCTGGCCGGAGGCTCGACCCTGGCCCGGGAGTTGCCGGTGCCGGGCCGGGAGCTCAGCGGGGTCCACCAGGCCATGGAGTACCTGCCCCTGGCCAACCGCGTGCAGGAGGGTGATCTGGCCGCGCCGCCGATCACCTCCGCCGGGAAGGACGTGGTCATCATCGGCGGGGGCGATACGGGCGCCGACTGCCTGGGCACCGCCCACCGCCAGGGGGCCCGCTCGGTCCACCAGCTCGAGATCATGCCCCGGCCGCCTGAGCACCGGGCCGAGGTCAACCCGTGGCCGACCTGGCCCCTGGTCTTCCGGACCTCATCGGCGCATGAGGAGGGCGGGGAGCGCCTCTACGCCGTGACCACCACCGAGCTGGTCGGCGGACCCGATGGCGTGGTGAAGACCCTGAGGGGCCACCAGGTCACCATGGCCACGGGGTCCGGCCCGCCGGCCTTCGAGCCGGTGCCTGGCAGCGAATTCGAGATCCCGACCCAGCTCGTCCTTCTGGCTCTCGGCTTCGTGGGCCCGGAGCGTTCGGGCCTGCTCGAGGACCTCGGGGTCGAGCTCGACGCCCGGGGCAATGTGGCCCGGGGGCCGGACTGGCAGACCAGCGTGCCCGGGGTCTTCGCCTGCGGGGACATGGGCCGGGGCCAGAGCCTCATCGTCTGGGCCATTTCCGAGGGCCGGGCGGCGGCGGCTGCCGTGGACGCCAGCCTGATGGGCTCGACCCTCCTGCCGGCCGCCATCACCCCGAGCACCCGGCCCGTCTGAGCGCGCCGGCTGAGCCGGCCTGCCGCCGGAGCCGGGTCCGTCTTCTAACCTCCTTCGGTGGCTCAGCGCCCCCTCGATTCCAACATCGCTCCGGGGCTGCGCTATCTGCGCCACCTGGACCTGATGCTGGTCGTCTCCACCCTGGCCGTGTCCATCCTCGGGGTGCTCATGGTCTATTCGGCCACCCGGACCAAGCTGCGCCTGCTGGGCGACAACCCTGAGTTGTACCTGCGTCACCAGGCGACCTACGTGGTGCTGGGGCTGCTGGCCATGGTCGTCTTTGCCGCTATCGACTACCACCGGCTGGAAGAGCTGGGCCTGATCGCCTACGCAGGGGTAATCCTGCTCCTGCTGGCCGTCATGTCTCCGGTGGGCTCCCGGGCCCTCGGCGCCCAGCGCTGGTTCCAGATCGGCTCGTTTCAGCTGCAGCCGTCGTCGTTTGCTGTGCTGGCCCTGATCCTGGCCATGGCCTGGATCATCCAGCGCTGGCACGGGGAGATAGACGTCAAACGCCTCGGCCTTCTCTTGGCCATGGGCGGCCTGCCCGTCCTGCTGGTGGCGGTTCAGCCCGATCTGGGCACGGCCATCACTCTGGGCTGCGTGCTCGGCATCATGGTCACCGTCTCGGGAGTGCGGGCGCGCTATCTGCTCATCGTGGCCGGAGTGGCGGTCCTGGTCACGGTGGCCGGGCTGCACCTCCACGTGCTCAAGAACTACCAGCTGGACCGCCTGGATGCCTTCTTGAAGCAGAGCGACCCCAATTCGTGCGGCTCCACCAGCGCCGGCTACAACCTGTGTGAGTCCAAGATCGCCATCGCCAACGGAGGACTGACCGGAAAGGGCCTCTTCCACGGCCACCAGACCAACCTCCAGTACGTGCCCGAACAACAGACCGACTTCATATTCACCGCCGTGGGCGAACAACTGGGATTCGCCGGTGCAGCCACGCTCCTCGGCTTGTTCGGGGTCATGCTCTGGCGGGTGGTGCGCACGGCCCAGCTGGCCTATGACCAGGTAGGGACGTTGCTCTGCGCCGGGGTGCTGGCCTACATCGCCTTCTCCGTGTTCCAGAATGCCGGCATGACCATGGGCATCATGCCGATCACGGGGATACCCCTGCCCCTGGTGAGCTACGGCGGGTCGTCCACCATCGCCACCTTCGCGGGGGTGGGCATGGTCCTCAACGTGGGTATGCGGAAGTACCGCTGAGGGTGAGGCGAAGGTGAGGAGGGTCGAGGTGGCCGGCGTCTTCGTCGAGTTGCCTGACACGACACCGGTCATGGTGCTGCGCGAGTCCGAAGAGGCCGGCCGGGAGCTGCACATCCCGATCGGATACCCCGAGGCCACCTGGATCGCCTACGCCTTGCGCGACATTCCCATCGGCCGCCCCATAACCCAGCAGCTGCTGGCCGACATCATGGTGGAGTACGGCCTTCAGCTCGAACAGGCCGTGGTCTCGTCCTTCCGCAATGGCAACTTCTACGCCCATCTCGACCTCATCGGCCCCGGGGAGCGCCGGGTGGTCTCCTGTCGGCCCTCCGACGCCGCCGGGCTGGTGCTGCGCCTGCCCGGGGCCGGCCCGCTGCTGGTGGTCGACGATGTGATGGACCGCTACGGACGGCCGTCAGGAAACGACGGGAGCGGCCTCATCCGAGACGCGGGCGATCAGCGCGATGAGGATGTAGTTGGCCACCAGGGAGGACCCCCCGTAGGCGACGAAAGGGAGGGTCACACCGGTGACGGGGAGGAGCCTCAGAACCCCGGCCATGATGAAAAAGGCCTGGAAGCCAAGGACGGCGGTGAGCCCGGCGGTGAGGAGCTTGGCAAAGTCGGACCGGGCTCTTATGGCGGTGCGCAGCCCTGAGGTGATCAGCAGGACGAAGGCGGCCACGATGATGGTGGTGCCGACCAGGCCGAGTTCCTCACCCAGCCCGGCAAAGATGTAGTCGCTCGCCACCACCGGAATCAGGGTGGGTCGTCCCAGGCCCAGTCCGGTCCCGGCCACCCCTCCGCTGCCCATGGCGTAAAGGGCCTGGATGGCCTGGTAGCCGATCCCGCTGGCGTAGGGCCAGGGATTGAGCCATACGGTGATGCGCTCGTGCACCTGGCTCAACAGCACGCTCATGACCCCAGCGCCCAGCACGAAGAGGCCGAGGGATACCAAGAGATAGGTGGCCCGCCCGGTCGAGATCCAAAGCATGGAGATGAACAGCACGAAGATGAGCAGGGAGAAGCCCACATCCCGCTCAGCCGTCATCACCAGCATGGAGAGACCCCACATGAGGAGAAGGGGGCCGAAGGGCCTCGGATCGGGTAGGAGGACGTTACCGACGCGTGAGGTGGGATTGGCCAGCAGCTCCCGCTTCTCCACCAGGTAGGAGGCGAAGAACACGGCTAGGCCGATCTTGGCCAGTTCCACCGGCTGGAAGCTGAGCGGTCCGAGGCGGACCCAAAGCCGGGCGCCGTTGATGCGCTCGCCCACACCCGGAGCGAGGGGCATGAGGAGCAACACAACTCCGGCGGTGGCGATCAGATACCGGTAACGCTCCAACAGCTGGATACGCCGCACGAAAGCCAGGGTCAGGACGTATCCAGCCACCCCGATGGCCGTCCAGGTGGCCTGCAGGCCGGCCAGATGGGAATCGAGCCGGGCGATGAAGACGTAACCGATCCCGTTGAGGAAGCCGGCCAGCGGCAGCATCACGGGCGTGGCGTTGGGGGCGAAGCGCCGGGTGGCCAGATGGGCTATGAGAAGAAGGGTCAGCAGGAAGGCCAGGAACGGGATGATGTTGGCGGGTATGGACGCTGTTCGGCCCAGAGTGGCCAGGACGTAGGCGGCCACCGTGACCAGGAACACCAGACCGAGCAGGCCGAGCTCGGTGTTCCGGGGCGACGTCGGCGCCAGCAGGGCCCGGGCCCGGCCCCCCGCCGCCGCCGTAGTCGTGGTCGCCACCAGCCCAGAGTAGCTATGGGGTCCGGCGGGTCTGGTCGAGGGATTCGGCATAGGACACGAGCGGCGGCTCGGGGGCGTCGGACCGCTCGGAATCAAGCCGGAGGCTGACATAGGCCGCTGCCCCGGTCGGGATCGGCAGCCAGAAGTTGATCAGCCGCCATCCGAGCACGCCCAGGATCGCCACCGACCGGGTCAGTCCGAATCCGACCAGGGCCGGGGTCAGCACCCCCTCGACCACGCCCAGCCCGCCGGGGGTGATGGGGATGGCCGCCAGCACGTTGGCCAGCCCGTAGGCCACGATCAGGCCGACCGGGTTGGGGAAACGGCCGTGGCCGTGGCCGAAGGCGGCCAGGAAGATCCAGAGGGATGCGGCGTCGAGCAGCCAGTTGGCCGCCGCCCAGCCGATGCAGCGGGCCAACCGGGCCGAGTCCGAGGTCAACTCCTGCAGGCGCACCGCCACCCGGCGGAAGACGGCCTCGGTGCTGTCTTCGGTGATGAGAGGGAGCTTCCGGGCCACCGTTCGCAGCACGGTCACAGCCCGGTCCACTCCCCGGGTCATGAGCAACACGATGACGGAGAAGAACCCGATGAGCAGCACTCCCAGGCCCGCTGCCACCCCGTAGATGGGGTTGAAGCCGTAGACCGGAATGGAGACGACCAACCCGGCCCACAGGAGGGCGTTGAGGACCACGGCCGAGCCCAGGCCCTGCATGCCCAGGGCGAAGCCGGCGTCGGGCCCTTTGACTCCCGAGGCGCTGAAGAGGCGGTAGCCCAGGCTGGCTCCGGCCGCCGTGCCCCCGGGCACGACATGGGTCACCGACAGGGTGGACATGTTGATCCGGAAGATGCGATTGAGAGGCAGGCTCCCCTTGGGCAGGAGCGACCGGGTCAGCTGGGAGTAGGACAGAAGGGAGAGGATCTCCAGGCCGACGCCCAGGCCGGCCAGGCCGGCGTTTACCTGGCTGACGAGGTGCAGGGCCTTGCGGGCCCCGGCCACCTGGGGGAGCACCAGGTACTCGACCACCGCGGCCAGCAGGGTCACGCTCACAACCCGCCGAAGCGTCTTGGGAAGGGAGAGCCGGGCCATGGGCTTAGGTCACAGCGTGGCAGGCGAAGCGGGCCCCATGGCGGACCACCCGGAGGGCGAGACCGAAGCACTCCGACAGGGGAGCGGATCGCAGAGTTTCAGCCAGGGGCCCGAGGGCGACCGTTCGGCCGCCCCGGAGCAACAGACAGTGGGTGAAGCCGGCCGGGATCTCCTCCAGGTGATGGGTGACCAGGACCATCGGGGGCGAGCCGGCCCCGGAGGCCACCGCCGTGAGTCGGGTCAGGAGCCGCTCCCGGGCGCCGACGTCGAGACCGGCGTTGGGCTCGTCCAGCAGCAGGAGCTCGGGCTCGCCCATGAGGGCCCGGGCCAGGAGGACCTGCTGGCGCTCGCCCTCAGAGAGGGTCCGGAAGGCGTGCCCGGCCAGGGGGCTGAGCCCGGCGGCCTCCAGCAGACCGGCGGCCCGGGACCGGTCCTCGGGGCTGTACTCGTGCCACCACGTCTCCAGGGCGGCGTGCCGGCCGGCCAGCACGGCGTCGAGTGCGGACAGGTCAGGGCGCAGCTGCTTGGTCAGCTCGGCGCTGGTGAGCCCCAGGCGCTCGCGCAGCCGGCGGACGTCCACCCGGCCCAGGGTCTCCCCCAGCACCTCCACCGTCCCGGCCGCCGGATACAGGAAGCCACAGATGAGGCTCATGAGCGTGGTCTTGCCCGATCCATTGGGGCCCAGGACGACCCAGCGGTCACCGGGAGCTACCTGCCAGTCGATCCCGTCGAGGACGGCCACCCCGCCCCGGCGGACCTGAACGCCGCTCAGCCGCACGGCTGGTCGGGACCCCCCGCCGGGGGTCGGGTCATGGTCGGAGGTCGGTCGGGCCACTGGCCCGTGACGGTAGCGGGGGCACCGGGCCGCCCGTTACACGTCGGATCGGGCACCGGGTGGCCATTTAGGCGTGGGCCGGGGCGCCGGGTGGCCCTTTACACTGTCGGCCATGCGGGCTTTGGTGGTGCTGCCCACCTACAACGAGGCCGCCAACATCGAGAACGTGCTGGATCGGATCCGCCGGGCGGTTCCCGATGCCCACGTCCTGGTGGTGGACGACAACAGCCCGGATGGCACCGCGGCCCTGGCCGAGGCGGCCGCCGCCCGCTTGGGGGGAATCGAGATTCTGCGCCGGCCGGGCAAGGCGGGGTTGGGCAACGCCTACCGGGCCGGGTTCCGCTGGGGCATGGAGCGCGACTACGAGGCCTTCGTGGAGATGGATTCGGATCTCTCCCACGACCCCGACTCGCTACCGGACCTGCTGGCCGGGCTGGACGGGGCCAACCTGGTCATCGGATCCCGTTACGTGCCCGGTGGCTCCATTCCGAACTGGGCCACCCACCGGCGCCTGCTCTCCCAGTGGGGCAACCGCTACGCCGCCGCCATGCTCAAGATGTCGGTTCGGGACCTGACCGCCGGCTTCCGGGCCTACGACGCCGCCACCCTGCGGGCCATCGACCTGGACCAGGTCCGGGCCGACGGGTACGGGTTCCAGATCGAGATGGCCTTCCGCACCGTGACCGCCGGCGGGCGCATCGCCGAGGTGCCCATCCGCTTCGTGGACCGGGTGGCGGGGGAGTCGAAGATGTCCATGCACACCGTGGTCGAGGCCCTGGGCCTGGTCACAGTGTGGGGCCTCCGCCGGCTGCTGGGTGGCTACCGGGGCCTGGCGCGGCCCCTCGCCTCCGTCGAATCCCGGAACTAGACCCCTCGCCCCCCGGGCCGGGGCGCAGCCCGTGGTCCCACAGGGGCCCGACCGTCCAGCCCTGATCGGCCCAGACCTGGCCCAGCCCGGGAAGCGCCCCCAGCGCCGAGCGCCAGGCTCCCGGGGCCGATGTGCAGTCCGAGTCGTGCAGGAGGACCGTCCCTCCCGGGACCATGTCAGTACCGACATCGTCCACCACCGACTGGGGCGTGGCCTCTGCTCGCCAGTCCCGCCCCCATGCCGTCCAGAGCACCAGCTCCAGGCCGGCCCGGCGGGCGGCCTCCGGGCCGGCTCCCGACAGGGTCCCGTAGGGCGGACGCATCCAACGCGGCGTGGTCCCGGTCAGCTCGGCCAGGGTGTCCCGGGCCCGGCGGGCGTCATCGATGACGGCGGATGGGGACCGCCAAACCTGGGACAGGTGGACGTCTCCGTGGACGGCCACCTCGTGACCGGCGGCGGCCACTTCGGCGGCCAGGCTCCCCGCCCTACGGGCCATTGACCCCAGCATGAAGAAGGTGGCTTTCCACCCCAGCCGGTCCAGCTCGGCCAGGAACTGCGGGGTGGAGGCCGGATCGGGCCCGTCATCGAAAGTCAGGGCCACATGATCGGTCCGGCCCAGTCCGGTCAGGCGGGGCGAGAGCCTCCGCCTCACGGCCGGCAGGGCGGTCAAGGCCGGACCCGCTTGAGCAAGAACAGCACTGGCCCCCGCCGTCCCGGCGACCAGCAGAGCCAGGCGGGAGGGGAGAAGCCGGCGCCGGGCCGGCCCGCTCAACGCAGGTCGGACAGGGGGGCCACGCCCAGGCCGTCCTGGGCGGCCCGCCAGGTGAGCTCGCCCAGGCTGGCCTCTACGGTGGCGGCCGAGGCGGTGGTGGCGCCGAGCATGTAGACGTGGCCGGCCCTGAGCCTGCCGGGCACAGAGTCGGTGGGCAGGAAAAGCGAGGTCCGCACGATGCGCACGTGGGCCATGAGGGCCGAGGCCAGATCAGCCCCGCTGACCCCGGAGGCGGGAGTGAAGTCCCGGCAATGAAGGCCGGTGTCGAGCCGGATGGCCTGGGTGGAGCGGAACAGGTCATCGGTGGGCTGCACCAGGTGCAGGGGCTGGTGGTCGAGCCAGCCATCGGTGGCCAGGTCGACGCCGCTCTGGGACAGGCGTCGCACGGGAGTCGGCTCGGTGGAGGCCACGCGGCCGGCCACCACCGCCGTCACATGATCGGCGGCCAGGACCTGGCCCAGCCTGGGATCGGACAGCGCCGCCGGTCCGAGGCGAACGGCCACGTAGACCTCCTGGGCGCCGGCCTCGGCGTGGGCGGCATCCAGGCCGTGGGCCGTGGCGGCATCCACGCACAGGTTGAGACCAACGTAGGTACTGGCCAGGGCCAGGGCCGCTCCGGCCATCCGCCGCCGCCGGCGGCGGTGGGATCGTGGTCCGGTCGGGACTCCAGTCGGGACTCCGGCGGCCACCCGGGCCAGGCGGTCCACCTCGGCCGCCGGGTCCCCGGTGAACACGGCCCGCCCGGCGGCCACCAGGGCGGCCCGCTCCGGGCCGGTGGCCCGATCCAGGACGGCGCCGAGGTCGCCCGGGCCAGTGGCCAACAGGGTCACGCCGGCCGCCACCATCTCGCTGGCGTTCTTGCGACCGTGCCCGGCTATGGGGTGGTAGGTGACAACGGGGAGGTCCAGGGAGAAGGCCTCCATGCATGACAAGCCCCCGGCGTTCTGGACCAGCACGTCGGCGGCCGACATCAGCTCATGCATGCGGTCGGTCCAACCCAGCACCACGCCATAACCCTTGGCCACCAGACTCTGCCGGACCGCCTCGTTGCGCCCGCACACCGCCACTGGCAGGTAGCGCCCGGTGGCCCACAGCTCCGCAAAGGTGGCCTCGATGTCGCCTACCCCCCACGACCCCGCCACCACCAAGGCGATGCGACCCTCCTGGGGCAGGCCCAGACCGGCCCGGGCCACCGCCTTGGGCAGGGGGCCGGCGGCATACGCCGGCGCCACCATGGGGCCGGTGGAGACGACGGCCCGGCTGCTCGAAGCCGACGCCACCCGGGCCGCGCCCTCCCAGACACAAACCGTCAGGTCAACCCCCTCGTGCATCCACAGGGGGTGCACGCCGAAGTCGGTTATGAAGGTGACCAGGGGCACTCGGATGCGGCCCTTCCGGCGCAGCCGGCCCAGGACCAGCGCCTGGAGGGGATAGGCGCAGACGATGACGGAGGGATCGCTGTCCGCCACCAGGCGCCGCATGCGACGACCGGTCAACAGGCCGAGGATGACTTCGAGCACCCGGCACATGAGGGGGATGAGGATCCAGAGCTTGAAGGTCGCCTCATAGGTCCAGGGGGCGACTCTGAGCTGCTGGCCGTAGATCCAACGCAACAACAGCCCGATCCGCAGGGGGAACCAGGTCAGGTAGTCCTCGGTCCGGGTCCGGTAACCCCTGGCCTCCAACCGGCGGGCCAGCTCGGCGGCGGCCAGGTCGTGGCCGGCGCCCATGCTGGCTGACACCAGCAGGGCCAGGGGCACTTGACCGGCGGTGGCGGGGGGACAGGCTCGGGTCGCACCTCGGACATCTATCGTCGGCCGGTCATGGTGATCTTGGAGGCCCTGGCCGCCGCCCTTTGTTACGCGGTGGCGTCGGTCTTCCAGCAGAACGGAGCGGCCCAGGCTCCCACCGAGGACGCTCTCAAGGTCAGCCTCCTGCTGGGACTGGCGCGTCGCCCGGTGTGGATCATCGGCATTGTGGCCGACGTCCTCGGTTTCTTGCTCCAGTTCCTCGCCCTGGGGCATGGGTCCCTCGTCCTGGTCCAGCCGCTGTTGGTCTGCGGCCTGTTGTTCGCTCTGCCGCTCGGTGCTGCGATGACCGACAGAAGGTGGTTGACGGGGCGGGAATGGCTCGGGTCGGGTGTCGTGGTGGCGGGCCTGGCCCTATTCCTGGTGGTGGCCAACCCTGCCCCGGGTGCCGCCACGACATCTGGTCTGGCGTGGCTCATCGTATCGCTAGCCACCGTGGTACCTGCGGTTCTCCTGACGCTGGCATCCCTGCGCTCCTCCCCATCGGTGGCGGCCAGCCTCCAGGCCACCGGAGCCGGGTTCCTCTACGGGCTGGCCGCCGCCTTCACCCGGACCGTCGCCCACCTGGCCACGGCCGGCCCGGGCAGCGCCGGCCACACCCTGGTCCAGGTCCTGGCCACCTGGCAGACCTATGGCCTGCTGACCGTAGGCATCGGCTCCCTGCTGTTGTCCCAGACCGCCTTCCAGGGCGGGCCCCTGGGCTGGTCCCTCCCGGCCCTGTCAGCCGTGGATCCGGTGGTCAGCATCGTCATCGGCGCTTTGGCCTTCTCCGAGCCCATCCGGTCCGACCCGCTGGGGGTGGCGGCGGAGACGGTGGGGCTGGCCCTGATGCTCGGGGGCATCTTCCTCCTCAACCGCTCCCGACTGGGCCTGGCCCCGGCGGGTGTGTCCGGGCCGGGCGGGGACGGCCCGGGCGAGGCCCGGCCCTCCGGGGCCGGCTCCGGATAGGGTGCGCGACCATACCCATCAACCCGGGACGGATCCATGCCCATCAACCCTGAAGCGGTCGGTACCAGGAGCGAACCATCGGAAAGGGAGTGGTCGTCCAAGGACGCCCTTCTCTACGCCGTGGGTGTCGGCGCCGGCAGCTCCGAACTCTCCTTCACCACAGAGAACAGTGCCGACGTGTCCCAGGCCGTCCTGCCCACCTTCGCCGTAATCCTCGGGACCGGAGGCGGCGGTGCCTTCGCCAAGATCGGCACCTTCAACCCCGCCCTCCTGGTCCATGGGGAACAGGGCATCTTCCTGGACGGACCCATACCGGTCCAGGGCAAGGTGAGCACCGTCACCACCGTCACCGCCATCTATGACAAGGGGTCAGGTGCGGTCATCGCCACCGAGTCCGAGTCGGTGGACGTCTCGACCGGCCGGCGCCTCTTCCGCACCACCTCGTCCATCTTCCTGCGGGGGGAGGGCGGCTTCGGGGGCGACCGGGGCCCGTCCGGAACCGGCGTGGAATTCCCCGACCGGGGCCCGGATGAGAAGGTCACCTACTCCACCCTGGCCGACCAGGCCCTCATCTACCGGCTCTCGGGTGACCGCAACCCCCTGCACTCCGATCCCAGATTTGCCGCCATGGCCGGCTTCGACCGGCCCATCCTGCATGGCCTGTGCACCTACGGTTTCACCGGCCGAGCGCTTCTCCACGCCCTCTGCGGATCCGATCCCGCCCGCTTCGGGTCCATGGAGGGCCGCTTCTCCAAGCCGGTCTACCCGGGGGACGATCTGACCGTGTCCATGTGGGTGGAAGGGGATTCGGCCCTGTTCCGGACCGAGACCCAGCGGGGCGAGGTGGTGATCGACGGCGGACGTTTCTCCCTACGGCGGGCCTGAACCCGCCGCCGGGCCCGGGGGGGCCGCCCTGGCTTTTCGCGACCTCGGGACCGGCCCGCCGGTCTTGCTCATCCACGGCCAACCGGGGGAGGGGTCGGACTGGGACCCGGTGATCGGGATTCTGGGGACCACCCACCGCCTGGTGGTGCCCGACCGCCCCGGCTACGGGGCCAGCCCGGGTCCGGCCTCGGGCCCCACGGGCAACGCCGACCAGCTGGTCGACCTGCTCCGCAGGCTCGGCACCGGGCCGGCCATCGTGGTCGGCCACAGCTACGGGGCGGCAGTGGCCGCCCGCCTGGCCGAGCGGCACCCCGAGGCCGTGGCGGCCCTGGTGCTGGTGTGTCCGGCCGCCAGCTCGGGCGCCCTGGGCGGCGCCGATCGGGCCCTGGCCCTTCCCGTGGTAGGGGAGGCGGCCGCCTTCCTGGCCATGCGCTCCCTGGCCAACCTGGCCCACTGGGCGGCCCGGGTCATCCCGGCCGAGCGGTTGTCGAGCCTGCCGTTGCGCGTGGGGCTGCCGGCCGATCGGGTGGGCGCCTTTGCCGACACCTGGCGACGGGGTGACGTCTGGAGGGTCTTCGCCACCGAGCAGCGGGCCCTGGTGGCCGAAATGCCCGAGTTGGACGAGGCCCTGCCGACCATACGGGTGCCGGTGAGCCTGGTGGCCGGGGGGCGGGACCGCATCATCCCTCCGAGAGTGGTCCGCGAGCTGGCCGGGCGGCTTCCCCAGGCCACCATCACCTGGGCCCCCGAGGCCGGCCACCTGCTGCCCTGGCGCCGGCCGGCCGTGGTGGCCGAGGCCGTGCGAGCAGTGGGGCCCCTCAGCCGAAGCGGATGAGGTGGTGGTCCCGCTTGCCCCGCCGCAGCACCACGTAGCGGCCGTGGAGCAAATCCTCCCTGGTGATGCGGGCGTCGGGGTCCTCGACGCGCTGGTTGTTCACGTAGGCACCCCCCTGGGTCACGTTGGTACGGGCCGCCCCCAGCGAGCGGACGAGCTCGGAGTCCTTGAGCGCCTCCACCACCGATAGGCCGGGTGGGTCCAGGTCGGCCCGGGCCCGGGAGCTGGACGGGGCATCAGCAAAGACGGCCAGCAGGGTCCCCTCCTCCAGCTCGGAAATCTCGGGGCTGAAGAGAACCTCACCGGCCCGCTCGGCCCGGGCCGCCTCCTCCGGGCCATGAACCAGGGTGGTCACTTCCCGGGCCAGGGCCCGCTGACCCTCCCGGCGCTCGGGGTGCTCCCGGGTCAGGCCGTCCAGCTCCTCGATGCGGCCGTGATCGAGGAAGGTGTACCAGCGCAGCAGGGCCGGGACCATGGCGTCATCGGAGCGCAGGAAGAACTGGAACAGGGAATAGGGGCTGGTCTGGTCCGGGTCCAGCCAGACCGTGCCGGTCTCGCTCTTCCCGTACTTGGTCCCGTCCGGCTTCAGGAGAAGCGGGGTGGTCAGACCGAAGGCCTCCGTCCCCCTGGAACGGCGAATCAGATCGATCCCCATGGTGATGTTCCCCCACTGATCCGACCCCCCCAGCTGCAACCGGCAGTCGTAGGCGTCGAAGAGGTGCATGAAGTCGTAGGCCTGCAGGAGCATGTAGGTGAACTCCCCGAAGGAAAGTCCCTGCTCCCGCTCCTCCAGGCGGGAGCGGACCGAGTCCTTGGCCGTCATCTGGTTGACGGTCGCATGGCGGCCGACGCTGCGGAGGAAGTCGATGAGGCGCAGCTCGCCCAGCCACTCGCGGTTATCGACCAGAACGGCCTGGTGCGGACCGGCATCGAAGTCCAGGTAGCGGCCCAGCTGGGCCCGGATCCCCTCCACGTTGGCCCGGGTGGCCTCCTCGGTCAGCAACGGCCGCTCGGTGGCCCGGTCGGTGGGGTCTCCGATGAGGCCGGTCCCGCCGCCGGCCAGGGCGATGGGCCGGTGTCCCGCCAGCTGGAGGCGGCGCAGCAGGAGTATGGGCAGGAGGCTGCCGGCGTGCAAGCTGTCCGCCGTCGGATCGAAACCCGAATACAGGGTGACCGACTCCGTGGCCAACCGGCCCGCCAGGCGGGGATCGGTGACCTGATGGACCAGGCCCCGCCACTCCAGATCGCTGAACAGATCGGTCATGACGAACAGGATGCCCGAAGCAGGCCCGGGTTAGATTCCAATTGTGTATCCCGGAGCGATTGCAGAGAAGACACCGGACAAGCCCGCCTATGTGATGGCCGGCAGCGGTGAGACGGTCACCTACGCCCAACTCGACCGTCGATCCAACCAACTGGCCCAGCTGTTCCGGGCCCGCGGCCTGCGCCGGGGGGACTCGGTGGCGGTGTTCATGGAGAACAACGCCCGGTATTTCGAGGTGACCTGGGCGGCCCAGCGTGCTGGGCTGTACTACACCGCCATCAGCTCCCGGCTGACCCCGGCCGAGGTGGCCTACATCCTCAACGACTGCGGGGCCCAGGTCCTGGTCACCTCCAGGGAGAAGGCCGACGTGGCCACCGAGGCCCTGGCGGGCGCCCCCCGGGTGCATACCCGGCTGGTCTGCCTGGGCGCCGTCGACGGCTTCGAGAGCTACGAGGACGCCCTCGATGCCCAGCCGGCCGAGCCCATCCCGGACGAGTCCGAGGGCCAGGACATGCTCTATTCCTCCGGCACCACCGGCCAGCCCAAGGGAGTGAAGGTGCCGATGCCTGAGGAGGCTCCCATCGGCTCGCCCAACGGTGTGTTCCTGTTGGGGTTGGGCCTTTACGGCCTGACCGATCAGAGCGTCTATCTCTCGCCCGCCCCGCTGTACCACGCCGCCCCGCTCCGCTTCACCATGGCCTGGATGCGGGCCGGGGCCACCGTCATCGTCATGGAGCACTTCGATCCGGTCGAATACCTCCGCCTGGTCGAGCGCTACCAGGTCACCCACTCCCAGGTGGTGCCGACCATGTTCGTCCGCATGCTCAAGCTGCCCAAGGAGGAGCGGGAGGCCTTCGACCTGTCCAGCCTCCAGGTCGTAATCCACGCCGCCGCCCCCTGCCCCGTGCCGGTCAAGGAGCAGATGATCGAGTGGTGGGGCCCGGTCATCCACGAGTACTACGCCGGCACCGAGGGCAACGGCTTCACCGCCGTCAACTCCGAGGAGTGGCTCACCCACAAGGGAACGGTGGGCCGGGCCCTCACCGGCATCCTCCATGTGGTGGGCGAGGATGGGGAGGAGTTACCCACGGGGGAGCCGGGCACCGTCTTCTTCGAGTCCGGGGCGACCTTCGAGTACCACAACGATCCCGAGAAGACCCGGGCCTCCCGGAATGAGAAGGGTTGGTCAACTCTGGGTGATGTCGGTTACGTGGATGAGGACGGGTTCTTGTACCTGACCGACCGAAAGGCCTACATGATCATCTCGGGCGGAGTGAACATCTACCCCCAGGAAGCGGAAAACCTCCTCGTCACCCACCCCAAGGTCCTGGATGTGGCCGTCTTCGGCGTTCCCAACGAGGAGATGGGAGAGGAGGTCAAGGCCGTGGTCCAGCCCGTGGACATGGCCGAAGCCGGCCCGGCCCTCGAACGGGAGCTGATCGAGTTCACCAAGGCGTCGCTGGCCTCCTACAAGTGCCCCCGCTCCATCGACTTCGATGCCGAGCTGCCCCGCCATCCCACCGGCAAGCTCTACAAGCGCCTGCTCAAGGACCGGTACTGGGCCGATCACAAGACCCGGATCCTCTAAGAGGGGCCCTCCCGGATGGCGGTCGCCACGGCGCAGAAGCCACATCCATCCGCCGCCGAAGCCCATGGGTGACCGGGTGGGTCGAGCCGGGGTGAGAGGATTGGCCCCATGAGCACACAGGAGTCCCCGGTCGGCCTGGGCAGCCGCCCACCCGAAACGGTGCTTCCTGATGCCCCGACCGTCGCCACCCAGAGGTTGGCCGCCGCCCTGGCTGCGCCGGCCGGGCGCCGCCGTGATGAGGTGGCTGACGTGGTGGCGGCCTTTCCGACGTTCCTCCTGGGCTGGGCGGAACTGGGTGCCCTGGCCCGGGACGACGTCGAGGCCTACGCCTGCTACCGGGTCGGCTACCACCGGGGTCTCGACGCCCTGCGGGGGGCGGGTTGGCGGGGCTCGGGCTACGTCCGCTGGGACCAGTCCGCCAACCGGGGCTTCCTGCGCTGTGTCGAAGGCCTGGGCCACGCCTCCGCCGCCATCGGGGAGTCGGCGGAGGAGGCGCGCTGCGCCGTCTTCCTGGCCCAGCTCGATCCGGCCGGCCGCCCACCGGATGTCTCAGGACCCGTTGCCTGAGGACCCCGGGGAGGCGGACCGGACCCGGCGCCGGGTCTTTTGGTCCCTGCCTTCGGGGCTGTATGTCATCGGCAGCCGCCTGGGTGACCGTCGCCACGCTATGACCGCCAGCTGGGTGGTACCGCTGGCCACCGAGCCCAAGTTGATCGGGGTGGGCGTCGAGCAGGGAGCCCTGACCCTCCAACTCGTCCGGGAGGGTGGGGTGTTCAGCGTCTGCACCATCGCCCGAACGGACCGGGCCCTGGTCCGCAAATTCGTCAAACCGCCCACCTTCTCTCCCGCCGACGGCACACTCAGCGGCTGCCCCGTCCACGAGGAGGTCACCGGGGCCCCGATCCTGGATGGCGCCGTGGCCTGGTTGGACTGCCGCGTCGAGCGCCTGGTCGATTTCGGGTCCCACGCCCTGGTGGCGGGGGTGGTGGAGGCTGCCGGCTTCCAGACCGGGGAGGACACGCCGGTGCTGCGGATGGAGGACACCCGGATGAGCTATGGCGGCTGAGCCGGAGGAGGAGACAGGGGAGTGGGTCGGTACCCAGGCCCGCTTCGAGGAGCTGTGCCGGATATGGACCGGCCTGGAGCGCTTCGCCCTGGACACAGAGTTCCACCGGGAGCGGACCTACTTCCCCCGCCTCGCCCTGCTCCAGGTGGCCTGGGAGGGCGGGGTGGCCCTGGTCGATCCACTGGCCGTGGACGTCCGTCCCCTGGCCGAGGTCCTGGCCGGGCCGGCCACCATGGTCGCCCACGCCGGTGACCAGGACATCGAGGTCCTGGAGCTGGCCTGTGGGGAGGCGCCCACCCGCCTGTTCGACACCCAGGTGGCGGCCGGCTTCCTGGGCATGGCCACTCCGTCACTGTCCCGACTGGCCGAAGCCCTGATCGGCGTCTCCCTGCCCAAGAGCGACCGGCTGACCGACTGGACCCGCCGCCCCCTCACCTCCGGTCAGCAGGCCTACGCCGCCTCCGACGTCCTGCACCTGGAGGAGATCCGCCGGGTCCTGGCCGGCCGCCTGGAGGCCCTGGGCCGCCTGGGCTGGGCGGAACAGGAGTGTGCCGAGCTGGTCATCCGCCGACGTCAGCCCTCGGACCCGGAGCAGGCCTGGTGGAAGATGCGCGACAGCCGCACCCTCAAGGGCCGGTCCCGGGGCGTCGCCCAGGAGGTGGCGGCCTGGCGGGAACGCCGGGCGGCCGAGCTGGACCGGCCCGCCCGCCACGTGCTGCCCGACATGGCCCTGGCCTCCATCGCCCACCGGCCCCCGCGGTCCCGCTCGGCCCTGTCCGAGACCAGGGGCCTGGAGGGCCGCAGCATCGGTAAGGACAACGAGGTCGGGCTGCTGGCCGCGGTCGAGAGGGGCCTCGAACTGCCCGCCTCGGAGGTCCGGATGCCGCCGGAGACCTCGGTGGACCGGGACCGGCGCCCCGCCGTCGCCCTGGCCGCCGCCTGGGTCGGTCAACTGGCCGAGGACCTCGACATCGACGCCGGCCTGCTGGCCACCCGTTCCGAGCTGTCCGACCTGTTGTCGGGCCGGCCCGGCCGGCTGGATGAAGGGTGGCGGGCCGAGGTGGTCGGCCACCCGGTCAAGGCGCTGGCGGCCGGCTCCGCCGCCCTGGCCTTCGACGGGCGGGGCGGCCTGGTGCTGGAGGAGAGGTCCCGCCGCCCGGTGACCTAACCCTCGGGCGGCCGGAGGTCGATACGCAGGACGAGAACGCCGTCCTCCATGGAACCCTGGGCGTCTCCGAGCATGGCGAAGTCCTGGAAGTCCAACTGGGCGGCCTCGATGAAGCGCTTCCGCTCCGGGCCCTCGATCGGCGGCACGCCCCGATTGCGGACGGCCCGGGACCGCTCCCGGAACCTCTCGATCATCGCCTGCACGTCGAGGTCTTCGGCCACGGCCAGGCACGCTATCGGGCCGGACCGTCTTTGGGCGCCGGCCCGCAGGCCCCGTTGGCGGAAGTACACTGGCGCCTTCATTCAGCCCTCAGTCGAGGAGCGGCCAGTGAAGAAGGGACGTCATCGGCGCTTCGAAGAAGCGCGCGCGCTCAAGCGTTCCAATGAGGATGTGGAGGACATGGTCGCCGAGGTGCTGGGGACCGTGGACACCTTGGAGGAGCCGTGTGTCGAGTGCGGGGCCGAGCCGGGGGACGAGCATGCCTCCTGGTGCCTGGCC
>DATLUK010000040.1:0-12254 GCA_035533195.1 Acidimicrobiales bacterium
CAAGATCCGCCCGGTGGCCGAGCACATCCACCGAACCAACGGGGACATCCCCGAAGATGTCATCCGAGGCCTGGCCGAGATCGGCACTTTCGGGCTCTCGGTGCCGGAGGAGTACGGCGGCTACGCCAGCGGTGGCGAGGGTGATTACCTGGGGATGGTCGTGGCCACCGAAGAGCTGGCCCGGGGCTCGCTGGGGGTCGGAGGGTCACTGATCACCCGGCCGGAGATCCTGACCCGGGCCCTGGTCAAGGGGGGGACAGAAGAGCAGAAGCGGTCGTGGCTCCCGCGCCTGGCCAGCGCCGAGGTGATGGTGGCGGTCTCGGTCACCGAACCCGACTTCGGATCGGACGTGGCCGGGCTCAAGACCATGGCCACCCCCGCAGAGGGCGGAGGCTGGGTGATCAACGGGGTGAAGACGTGGTGCACCTTTGCCGCCCGGGCCGATGTCCTGATGCTGCTGGCCCGCACCGATCCCGACCGCTCCAAGGCCCACCGGGGGCTGTCCCTCTTCGTGGTGCCCAAGCCGAGGGGCGAGGGCCACGGCTTCGTCTTCACCCAGGATGACTCCACGCCCGGGCGCCCGGCCGGCCTGGCGCCCGGTCGGCTGGAGGGCCGGCCCATCGACACCATCGGCTATCGGGGCATGCACTCCTACGAGCTGGCCATCGAAGGTTGGTGGGTGCCCGAGGACCATCTGGTCGGCGGCCCCGAGGGGCTGGGCCGGGGCTTCTACCTACAGATGGAGGGCTTCGAGAACGGCCGGCTGCAGACTGCCGCCCGGGCTCTCGGGGTCATGCAGGCGGCCTACGAGGCCGCCGTCGACTACGCCGACAACCGGGTGGTGTTCGGCTCACCGGTCTTCGACTACCAGCTGACCCAGGCCAAGCTGGGCCGCATGGCGGCCATCATCCAGGCCTGCCGGCAGTTCAGCTACCAGGTGGCCCGGCTCATGGCCAAAGGCGAAGGGGCCATGGAGGCGTCCATGGTGAAGGCGTACGTCTGCCGGGCGGCGGAGTGGGTGACCCGGGAGGCGATGCAGATCCACGGCGGTATGGGCTACGCCGAGGAGTTCCCGGTCAGCCGCTACTTCGTGGACGCCCGGGTCCTTTCCATCTTCGAGGGCGCCGATGAGGTGCTGGCCCTGCGGGTCATCGCCCGGGGCCTGATCCGGGACGCCGGGGTCTGATGGCCGGGCCGCCCGGGCCTCTCGGATCCCCCGAGCTGCTCGAGCGCGCCGCCCTCACCGAATCGGCCTACTTCGCGCTCGGCAACCAGGTCAGCGAGTCCCCCCTGGCCCGCTTCGTAGCCAACCCGCACACCCCCGACGTCTGGGATTCCAACTGCGTGACCCGGGCCCGGGCGGCCACATCCGATGAGGTCGAGGAGCTCATGGCCGACGCCGTCTGCCGCTACGCCGGCGCCGGCCATCGGGTGTTCAAACTGGACCCGCTGACCCCGGCGGCGCTGGAGGTCCGCCTCCTCCTGGACGGATACGTGGGCGATGCCATGATCCACCTCGTTCTGCCCGAGGGCGAGGAAGTCACCGACATCTCCCAGACGCAAGCCGGGTCCAGGCCGGCCGTGTCCATCCGCCGCGCCGAGTCCGACGCCGACTGGGTCAGCCTGGCCGGCTTGGCCCGGGCCGACCACCAGGAGGCGGCCGCCCGGGAGGGACGGGTGGTCTGGAGTCAGGAGGTGACCGATCAGCTGGTGGCCCGCAAGCGCCTGCGCTCGGAGCAGCTGCCGTTCTTCCTCGCCTCCCTCGACGGGCGCGACGTGGGCCATGGCTGTGCCTGGGCCGGGACCCCCGAGGAGAGGGTGGGGATGGTGGAGGACCTCTTCACCGACCCCGCCTACCGTCACCGGGGGGTGGCCAGCGCCCTCATCGCCCACGGGATCGCCTCGGCTCGGGTGGCCGGGGCCGGACCGGTGATGATTGGAGCGGCGGCCGATGACACGCCCCGCCTCATGTACGCGGCCATGGGCTTCCGGCCCACCTTCGTCAGTCGCAACTACGTGAGCCCCTGAGCTTCCTGGCAGTATCCCGCCATGCCCAAGAGCCGTTCCGTCCACCTGGTCGCCCGTCCGGAAGGTCTGCCGAGTGAAGAGCACTTTGCCGTGGTGGAGACCGACGTGCCCGATGCCTCGGAGGGCGAGGTGCTGGTCCAGAACCTCTACATGTCCGTCGACCCGGCCATGCGGCCGCGCCTGACCGCCGGTTACGAGCTGGGCGAGGCCATGGCGGCCGGAGCCATAGGCCGGGTGGTGCAGTCGCGCACCCCCGAGTTGGCTGTCGGGGACGTCGTATCCAACGCACTGGGCTTCCGGGAGTTCTTCGTCTCCCCTCCCCGGGGCCTGCGCCGGCTGGACCCGGTCGATGATCTCCCTCTCACCGTGCACATGCACGTCCTGGGGGGAACCGGGTTCACCGCCTACGGCGGGATACTGGATGTGGCCGGGCTCAAACCGGAAGACAAGGTCTTCGTCTCCACCGCCGCCGGCGCCGTCGGATCGGTGGCGGCCCAGATCGCCAAGATCAAGGGCAACTGGGTGGTCGGCTCGACAGGCAGCGCCGGCAAGGTGGACTGGCTGCGCAAGGAAGCCGGCCTGGACGCGGCCTTCGACTACCACCAGACGCCCGTGCGCCAGGGCCTGCGCCAGACCGCCCCCGACGGCATCGACGTGTATTTCGACAACGTGGGAGGTGACCACCTCGACGCCGCCCTGGCCGTCATGAACCCCCTGGGGCGGGTGGCGGTGTGCGGGATGATCTCGGGCTACAACGAGCCCGGTGCCCGCACAACCGTGCGCAACCTGGCCAACGTCATCTACGGGCGCATCAACATCCGGGGCTTCACCGTGGCCGACTTCATGCCACGCCGGGATGAGTTCCAGAAGGAAATGACCACCTGGCTACGGGAGGGAAAGATCACCTACCAGGAGACGATCATGGAGGGGATCGATCACGCCCCCGCCGCCCTCATCGGCCTGTTCCAGGGGCTCAACACCGGCAAGATGCTGGTCAAACTGGCCGACTGAGCTCAGCCTCCGCCGTCCGCCGTGACGCCCTGGCCGGTCACGGCCGAACCCAAGGCCTGGCGCCAGGGCCGGGCCAGCCAGCCCGCCAGTTCCTCGCTGACCGGGTGGTACCAGCCCTGACGGCCGGCCAGCTCCACCGACAGAGCCAGCACCGCGCCCATGGCGGTGCGCTCGAGGGGGACTATGCCGATCTCCCCGGCCCCGAGGGCCCAGGCCTGCTCCCGGGCCAGTAGTCCGACGTAGGAGAAGGCGACCCGGGACCACGGGTCGATGGCGTAGAGGTCTCCGGGGTGATCGGGGAAAGCGGCGGTGTAGGCGAAGGCCCGCTCCCAGGCTTCGACCACTCCGGCCGCCTCAGCCGCCTCCCGGGTCGACCAGTAGGCCGCCTCCAATGCCTCGGCCCGGGGTCGGTCGAGGTTCGGGATGGCATCGACCACTCGGACCATCGCCTCGCCCACCGGCCCGCACCCGTCCAGAACTCCCTGACGGTCCCACCGCCGCCGAACCTGAGCCTCGTCTGCCTGTCTCTCCTCCCACGTGGGCACGAGCGTCCTAGCCCGAACTCAACGCTGAGCGGCGGTGGCCCCGCCATCGACCACCAGCGAGGTGCCGGTCACGAAGCCGGCAGCCTGGGAGCACAGATAGGCGACCAGCCGCCCGAAGTCGGCCGGGTCTCCCATCGGCCCTCCCCCACCCGATCCGCCCAACTCCTTCATGCGATCGGTGGCGTGCGGGCCGGGGCAGGCCAGATTGATGGTGATCCCGTCCCCGAACAGCTCACGCGAGGCGGTGCGCACCCAGGCGAACAGGGCGCTGCGGGCCACATTCGACAGGGGCAGGGCGGGCAGGGGCAACTCGACCCCGTAGGAGGTGATGCAGCAGATGCGGCCCCAGCCCCCGGCCCGCAGGTGCGGCGCCGCCTCGCGCACCAGGCGTACCGCTGACAGCAGCACCGAGTTGACCGCCCCGTGAATGTCGTCATCGGACAGCCCGAGGGAGCTGCCCGGCTTGGGGCCGCCGGTGTTGGCCACCACCACGTCAAGACGTCCCCAGCGTTCCACCGCAGCGCGGACCAGGACGGCCGGCGTGGAGGGATCGGCCATGTCGGCCACCACCGTCAGGCACTCCCCGCCATCAGCCTCAGCCTCGATCCGGCCGCGGGCGGCGGCCAGGTTGTCCTCGCCCCGGGAGGAGATGAGCACCTTGGCGCCTTCACCGGACAGGGCCAGTGCCGAGGCCAATCCCAGACCCTTGGACCCGCCGGTGACAATGGCGACCCGGCCGGTCAGACCCAGGTCCAAGGCTCAGGCCTTATCGGTGCGCGTGAGGCCGGCCCGCTCACCGCGGGAGACGAACTTGATGGCCATCTTCCGGCTGGCCTCATCGATCATCTCATCGCCGAACATGACCGCCCCCTTGCGCTCACCCGGGTCGCCCTTGGTGGTGGCGTCCTCATAGGCGTCGAGGATCGCCCAGGCCCGGTCGAACTGCTCCCGGGTGGGGCTGAACACCTCGTTGAGGATGGTGACCTGGTCGGGGTGAAGGGCCCATTTGCCGTCGTAGCCGAGGACGCGGGTGCGCTTGCAGTAGTCGCGGAAGCCGTCGGGATCGCGCACGTAGAGGTAGGGCCCGTCGATGACCTGCAGCCCGTTGGCCCGCCCGGCCATGAGGATCTTGTTGAAGACGTAATGGAAGTGGTCCCCGGGATAATCCGAGATCTGCACTCCCCCGGTCAGCACCGGCATCTCCATGGAGGCGGCAAAGTCGGCCGGGCCGAAGATGATCGTCTCCAGCCGCGGGGAGGCGGCGCAGATGTCCTCCACGTTGATGAGGCCCCGGGCGGTCTCGATCTGGGCCTCGATGCCGATGTGGCCCTCGGGCAGGCCCGCCTTTTTCTCCACCTGGGTCAGCAGCAGATCGAGAGCTACCACCTCGGCCGCGCTCTGGACCTTGGGCAGCATGACCTCATCGAGGCGTTCCCCGGCGTTGCCCACCACCTCGATGACGTCGAAGGCGGTCCACTCCGTGTCCCATGCGTTGATGCGTACGCAAAGGACCCGGTCTCCCCAGTCCTGGTTCTTGATGGCATCGACCACCTTGGCCCGGGCCCCCTCCTTCTCGAGGGGTGCCACCGAGTCCTCCAGGTCGAGGAAGGTCATGTCGGCGGGAACGGTGGGGCCCTTCTCCAGGAACCGCTCACTGGAGCCGGGGACGGACAGACAGGATCGACGGGGCAGATCCCGGGTGCGCTTGGACATGGCCTGCATGCTACCGACGGACCCGGATCGGCGGTCCACCCGGGCGGGTAGGTTGCCCGCCGTGCGAGGTGAGCCAAAGGCCATCCGACCGTCCACGCCATGAACGGGCCGGTTACGTCCTACATCGAGTTGGGCCTGGCTCTGGGACGCCACATCGACGGGATGGTGGACGCCTATTACGGCCCCCCTGCTCTGGCCGAGCGGGCCGTCGCCGGCGCCCCGGCCCCGCCGGCCCGTCTGCTGGAGGATGCCGGACGTCTGCTCGGCGCCCTGGATACAGGCGAGGCCGAGGACGGGGTCGAGTTGGAAGACGCCCGCCGCCGCTGGCTGCGGGCCCAGGTCATCGGCCTTCACACCACGGCCCGGAAGCTGACCGGGGAATCCATCGGCTACGCCGATGAGGTCGAGCTGTGTTACGGCGTGCGCCCTCAGCGGGTGGACGAAGAGCTCTTCGTGCAGGCCCACCGCCGCCTGGAGGACGTGCTGCCCGGTAGAGGGGACCTGGCCGAGCGCTTCGTGGATTGGAGGGAGGCCCAGGCCGTGCCCATCGACCAGCTGCCCGGCGCCATCAGCTCTCTGTGCGAGGACCTGAGGGAGCGCACCCGGACGGCCTATGGGCTACCCGATGGCGAGCACGTGGAATTCGAGCTGGTGACTGATCAGCCCTGGTCCGGCTTCAACTACTACCTGGGCGACCTCCACAGCCGGGTGGCCATCAACACCGACCTACCCGTCCTCAGCACCTCGCTGGGCCACCTGGTGGCCCATGAGGCCTACCCCGGCCATCACACCGAACACTCCCGCAAAGAGGTCGGCCTGGTCCGGAGCCGGCACTGGCTGGAGGAGTCGATCTTCCTGGTGGGCACGCCCCAGTGCCTCATGGCCGAAGGCCTGGCCGATCTGGGCCTGGAAACAGTCATGGGCGAGCGGCCCGAGCCCATCCTGGCCGAGCACCTGCGACCACTGGGCATCCGCTACGACCACGAGGTGGCCGCATCGGTGGCGGTGGCCGGGGAGGAGCTCGGCTACGTGCGCAGCAACGCCGCCTTTCTCCTCCATGAGGACGGGGCCGATCCCGACTCGGTTGCCGACTACATCGCCCGCTGGTCCCTCACCTCGCCCGAGCGGGCGAAGAAGTCCGTCTCCTTCCTCATGGATCCGACCTGGCGGGCCTACATCACCTGCTACATCGAAGGCTTCCGGCTCTGCCGCTCCTACGTGGCCGGCCAGCCGGAACGCTTCGAGGCTCTCATCACCGAACAGCTCCTGCCCGCCGACTTGACCTGAGCGGCGCCCTACAGGTTGGCGGCCCGCAGCAGCTCGGGGGCCACGGGGCAGTCGGCCCCCCGGGCGAGGTCGGCGCCGGCCCGGGCCCCGTCCGGCCCGATGACCCGGTCGATGAGGTCGACCGGCACCAGCTCGGTGCTGCGCTCCCAGGGTTCTATCCCGGTCCCGTCCAGGCGGGACAGCTGGGCCTCCCACAGCCGGGCAGGCAGCACCCGGCCCACCCCGGCCACGGCCCACACGGGCACCCCGGCCCGCCGGGCCACCGCGGCCACGGCGTGGGACCCGGGGGCGGCCAGGATCCCCGTGGGCCCGGCCGATACCGCCTCGAGGAGCACGAGGCCGGAGACCACCACGGCGGCGCCGGCCCCCGACGCCGAAACCTCCCAGATGTCGACCCCCGAAGCAGACAGCCGGCGGGCCAGGTCGCGCCCCTCCCCGTCGTAGTCCACGGCCAGCACCTCGACATCGCCGCGCCGGCGCAGGGCCCAGGCCGCCTGCTCGGGCCAACCCACCACCACAGTTGTCACCGAGCCGGGCAGCTCGGCGGCCAGGACCGGAGCGGTGTCGTCACTGTCCAGCTGGTCGGCACAACGCCGGATCTCCAAAGCCGGCTCCGGGGCCACCAGCACCCGGGCCGACAGCCACCACAGGGGTCCAACCTCGGGATGGCGGTCGATGAGGCGCCGGCAGCCGGTCACCAGGGCGGCCGACTCCCGGGCGAAGGTCCCCAAGGCCCCGGCGGCCTCGCGGGCCAGCAGGGTGGGCCCGGCGCCCTCGGCCCGGGCCACCATGCGGAGGTGTTCGATGGGATGCACTACTTGATGATGCCGCCCTTGGTCATGGCCATGACGTCGAGGGCCCGGTCGACCTCCTCCTCGGTCATGAGCCCGGCCTCCAGCACGACCGTGCGCAGATCCTTGCCCTCGGCCATCGACGTCTTGATGACCTTGGCCGCCTGCTCGTAGCCGATATACGGATTGAGGGAGGTGCCGATCGAAGGGCTGGAGAGGGCGTAGGTGCGGCACTGCTCCTCATCGGCCTGTATGCCCCGCACGCACTTGTCGGCCAGGGCCCGGCTGACGCTGGCCAGCAAGCGGATGGACTCGAGCAGATTGCGGGCGATGACCGGGAGCATGACGTTGAGCTCGAGGTTGCCGCCCGCCCCGCCGAAGGCGACGGCGGCGTCGTTGCCGATCACCTGGGCCACCACCTGGCAGACCGCCTCGGGCACCACCGGGTTCACCTTCCCCGGCATGATCGAGGACCCGGGTTGGAGGTCGGGCAGGTGGATCTCCCCCAGACCGGTGCGGGGTCCGCTCGACATCCAGCGCAGGTCGTTGGCGATCTTGTAGAGAGACACGGCCACCACCCGGCAGGCCCCCGACGCCTCGACCAGAGCGTCCCTGGCTCCCTGGGCCTCGAAGTGGTCCCGGGCCTCAGTGAAGGGGATTCCGCTGTCGGCGGCCAAGCGGGCGATCACCCCCTTGGCGAAGCCCTTGGGGGCGTTGAGGCCGGTGCCCACGGCCGTGCCCCCCAGGGGCAGCTCGGCCACCCGGGGCAGGACCGACCGGATGCGCTCCACCCCGTGCTCGATGGCGGAGGCGTAGCCCCCGAACTCCTGGCCGAGGGTGACCGGGGTGGCGTCCATGAGATGGGTACGGCCCGACTTCACCACCGCCTTGAAGGCCCGCTGGCGGTTGCGAAGGGCGCCGGCCAGGTGTTCCAGGGCCGGCACCAGCTCTTCCACCAGGAGCCGGCAGGCGGCCACGTGGATGGCGGAGGGAAAGACGTCGTTGGAGGACTGGCTGGCGTTGGGCTCGTCGTTGGGCCGGACCGGCCGACCCAGCGCCTCCCCGGCCAGGTTGGCCAGGACTTCGTTCATGTTCATGTTTGACGACGTCCCCGAGCCGGTCTGGTACACATCGACCGGAAACTGGTCGTCCCATGCCCCCGCCCCCACCTGATCCGCCGCCGCGGCCAGAGCCTCGGCCACGTCCTTCTGGATCAGCTTGAGCCGGGCGTTCTCACGGGCCGCCGCCGCCTTGATGGCGGCTAGGGCCCCCACCAGGGCCCGGTCGATCCGGAGGCCGGAGATGGGAAAGTTCTCCACCGCACGCTGAGTCTGGGCCCCCCAGCGGGCCGATTCCGGGACCTTGACGTCGCCCATGGAATCGTGCTCGATCCGGTATCCGCCCGACGCCTCCGCCACCCCGGCACGGTACCCCTCCGGCCCCGACCGCTTGCCGGACTAGCCCGTTTGGACTAGCTTTCCCAGACGTTGTGAACCTGTTCACGAGTAGACTCACGGCGCCCTTGGCGGGGGCGGAGTCCCGATCCAGGCTTTGGAGAAGACTCGGCGCAGGGGCGCTGAGCGTCGCTGCCCTGACCTCCGGGCTGTGGGTCAAGGCTGCCGCTGCCGATCCCACGGCGTCGCTCCAGTCCCAAGCCCAGACGATGGCGGCCCGGCTGAGCTCTCTCGACGCCCAGATGGCTCGTCAGGACGAGGCCCTCGACCAGGCCAAGAACCGCTTGGCCGGGATCCAGTCCCAGCTGAGCGCCGCCCGCTCGGCGGTGGCCTCGGCCAAGGACACCGTCGCCTCTGATCGCCAGGCCGTACAGCAGCAGGCAATCCTGGCTTACGTGGACGGGGGATCCCCCAGTTCCCTTGAGCAGATCCTCCAGAGCAGCGAGTCCTCCGTCGCCATGCGCCAGAGCTATCTCGACAGCATCACGGCCAACGAGCAGTCCTCGGTGGACACCCTCCAGGGCGCCCTGTTGACCCTGGACCAACGCCAGTCCCAGCTGCAGGGGGCCGAAGCCGGCGCCGCCGCCGCGGTCGACCAGGTACGCGCCGCCCGGGATGCCTCCGCTCGGGCCGCCTCGGCCGAGCAGGCCGCCCTTGGCCAGGTCAAGGGTCGGCTGGCCGACCTGGTGGCCCAGATCGATGCGCAGAAGCAGGCGGCGGAGCAGGCCAGCTTCGCCGGTCAGAGCTACAGCGGGGCCAGCCTGCCCCCTCCCAGCGGAGCCGGAGCTTCCCTGGCCGTCTCCTGGTCCCAACGGGAGGTGGGCAAGCCCTACGTCTATGGCGCCGCCGGGCCCGACTCTTTCGACTGCTCCGGGCTGACCATGTACGTCTGGGGCCAGGCCGGCGCCTCGCTGCCCCATTCCGCCGCCGGTCAGTGGGACGACACCGTGCGGGTCCCCATCAGCGACCTGGCCCCGGGCGACCTGGTCTTCTATTACCAGCCGGTGGACCACGTCGGGATCTACGTCGGCGGTGGGGAAATGATCGTCGCCCCCCACACCGGCACCGACGTCCAGTACCAGTCCATATTCGAGGGTGGCCTGGACGGCGGCGGACGGGTCGGATAGCAGCCGGTAGGTTCCGTCCATGAGGGCGGTCACCTTCGACAACGGCCGGGTCATGGTGGCGGATCGGCCCGATCCCGAACCGGGTACGGGCGAGATACTGGTGCGGGTCCGGGCCGCCGGGCTCAACAACGCCGATCTCATGCAGGCTCTGGGCTTCTACCCCGCCCCGCCCGGCAGCCCGCCCGACATCCTCGGCATGGAGCTGGCCGGTGAGGTGGTCAGCTGCGGGCCGGCCGCCGAGCGCTTCTCTGCCGGGGACCGGGTCATGGCCGTCGTGGGCGGCGGCGCCCAGGCCGAGTTGGCCACCTTCCACGAGCGCCAGGCCATCCCGGTGCCGGACCCGGTGGGCTGGCCCGAGGCCGGCGGGTTCCCCGAGGTCTTCACCACCGCCCACGACGCCCTCTTCACCCAGGCCGGCCTGTGTCCCGGTGAGCACCTGCTGGTCCACGGGGCGGCCGGCGGAGTGGGCACGGCCGCGATCCAGATAGCGGTGGCGGCCGGAGCCAGCGTGACCGCCTCGGTCCGCAATCCCGAGCTACGCCCGGCGGTGGCGGCCATGGGGGCAGCGGTGATCGACCCGGCCGGCTTCGAGGAGGCTGGCCCCTACGACGTGATCCTGGAACTGGTGGGGGCGGACAACCTGATGGGCAACCTGCGCACACTGCGCACGGGCGGGCGCATCTGTGTCATAGGTGTGGGCGGCACCGGGCCCCGGGGGGAGATCGACCTTTCCCTCCTCATGGGCAAGCGGGCCCGCATCCACGGTTCGACCCTCCGGTCCCGCCCCCTGGAAGGCAAGGCCGCGGCCGCCCGCCTGGTGGAGTCCCAGCTGGTTCCGCTGCTGGCCGACGGGCGCATCTCCCCACCGGTGGCCGCCACCTTCCCATTGGAAGCGGCCCCCGAGGCCTACGACCGCTTCCGGGCCGGCGCCAAGCTGGGCAAGATCGTCCTGGTCGTCTAAACCGCCGTCCAGCCTCCGTCCACGGGGAGGATCTGGCCGGTCACATAGGTGCTGGCGTCGGAGGCCAGGAAGAGAAGAGCGCCGTCGAGCTCATCCAGCTCCCCCGGCCGCCCCATCGGCGTACGACGGCGAATCCACCGTCGCGCCCCCTCATCAGCGAACATCTCATCGGTCATCTCCGTCGGGAACCAGGCCGGGGCGATGGCGTTGACCCGGATGCCGCGCCGGGCCCACTGGGCGGCCAGCTCCCGGGTGAGGTTGACCAGGCCGCCCTTGCTGGCGGCGTAACCGGCCTGGGGAATCTGACCGACGCCGCGCAGACCGAGCACCGACACGATGTTGACGATGGAGCCGCGGCCGGCTTCGAGCATGTGCCCCGCCACCAGCTTGCTCAGCAGAAACGGGGCGGTGAGGTTGACAGCCACGACCGAACGGAACAGCTCGGCCGGTTCGGTCTCGGCCGGGGTCACCTCCGTGATGCCGGCGTTGTTGACCAGGATGTCGATGCGCCCGCATCGCTCCATCGTCCCGGCCACCAGCGCCTCCAGATCGGAGTCCCGGGTCACGTCGCAATGAAGGGCGACGGAACCGGGGAGCGACGCGGCCAGCTCTTCCAACCGCTCAACCCGACGGGCGCTCATCACCACCCGGGCGCCGGCGCCGGCCAGGGCCGACACCAGGGAGCGACCGATCCCCGAGGACGCGCCGGTGACTAGCGCCACCCGGTCATCGAGGCGGAATCGGGCGGTAGGGTCCTCGGCCACCGGCGCACTCTACGGCCCGGCCAGGAGAAGACATCGATGGAGTACACCGAGTTCCACCACCTGCGCTTCGAGCGCCCCTCGGCCGGGGTGTTGCAGATCACCATCGACCGCCCGGATGTGTTGAACGCCGCCAACGTCGTTCTGCACCGGGAGCTGTCCGAGGTGTGGGCCACCTTCGACGCCGATGCCGAGTCCAGAGTGGCGGTGGTCACCGGAGCCGGCCGGGCCTTCTCGGCCGGTGGCGACCTGGCCATGATCGAGGAGATGACGACCAGCTACGACGCCGTGCTGGTGCAGTTGCGCGACGCCACCGCCATCGTGCGTCGCATGATCGA
This sequence comes from Acidimicrobiales bacterium, assembly GCA_035533195.1. Classification (GTDB taxonomy): domain Bacteria; phylum Actinomycetota; class Acidimicrobiia; order Acidimicrobiales; family JAJPHE01; genus DAHUYE01. The sequence continues at coordinate 12,017 of DATLUK010000040.1, forward strand.
GACGGACAAGCCCATCATCTCGGCCATCAACGGAGTGGCCGTAGGCGCCGGCCTGGCCGTGGCCCTGTTGGCCGATATCTCCATCATGTCCGAGTCGACCCGCATCAGTGACGGCCACCTGCGCCTGGGCGTGGCCGCCGGTGATCACGCCGCCGTCATCTGGCCTCTGCTGTGCGGGATGGCCAAGGCCAAGTACTACCTCATGACCGCCGACTTCATCGACGGGCGGGAAGCGGAG
>DATLUK010000041.1:0-2262 GCA_035533195.1 Acidimicrobiales bacterium
CTCCTCCACGCCGGGCTCCTCGCCCGCTTGCACCGCTGATTCCTATGCCGATTTCCAGGCCCGGCTGTCCAATGGTGACTCGGTCTCGGGCAACTACCAACCCAGCGCCACCTCGACCTTCTGTCTCAACGACCTGGCGCCCCAACCACCGTCATCGGCATCGGCATCGGCCAGCAGCTCAGGCGGCGTCCTGGTGAGTTGGACAGCGCCCCGCCAGGCCGGCGCGGACGGCATCACCGGCTACACCATCTGGCAGACGCCGGCCAGCAGTGGCACCACCGGGTCCTACTGCCCGCCGGCCTACACCGTGGCCGCCGGAGTGTCCCCACAGACGCCTCCGTCGGGGTACACGGCCCTGGCCACCGTGCCCGCCAGCAGTTCGACCTACACCGACACGACGGCTTCGGCCGGAAATTCCTACTGCTACGCCGTGTCGTCGGTTGCGCCGAGCGGCGCCGGTGCCCCGCAGGCGGGATCGGCCACCCCAGCTCCGTCCGATTCGTCCCCGAGTCAGGACTGCCCCAGCCCGGGGGCCTGCCCGAACCCGGTGGCCGGTGCGAGCGCGGGCCAAGCCGTCTCCGCCCCGGTTTCGCTTTCCACCGCCTGTCTGCAGGACTGCACCGATCTAGCTGCAGGCAGCTCACCTGGCACGGCGGGAACCGAGCTGACAGTGACGTTCAACGAGCCCATGACAGTGAGCGCCTGGTCAAGTCTCACTCTTGCCGGGCCCTGCTCCACCACTCCGGGAGGCACCTGCCCGGCGTCCGCGTCCGGACAGGCCACTCTGCTTCCCGAGAACACGTCGGCCTGCTCTCCCGTGATGTCGACGCCTACCGGCGCCTTCTGCGCCTCGGCATCGGCCAGCGGGGACACAGTGACGTTCTCCGTCGACTACTGCCCGGCGCCCAGTTGTTCATCGGTCTCCATCAACGACCTCGAAATCGTTGGTGAGGCCGGCGTCAACTCGGCGACTAACAATGTCCCTTGGAACGTGCCTGGCTCCGCCATCGGCGACGTCATCGGCACCAGTACGAATGCCTGTGGGCCCGGTAGCTGCAGTCGGGTTTTCGGCGGAGCCAATGCCAATCTCCCCTCGGCGCCAACCATCACCGGCCTCAACCAGAACGTGATTTCGTTCCAGTGCAACGACCCCGGCAGCACCCAGCTGAACAGTTACAATCAAGACGGCCAGTATTTGGGCGAGGCGACTTGCGGCGGCGCTTCTCACCCACGGCAGAGCGCGCCTGGGACGTTCGTTTCAGGCTCGACGTACCTGTTCACGGAGACCGACGGCCCCCCGGGTGAAAATCCGGGTAACTCGGCCTCGGTTGTGCTCAACCAGGAGAGCCAAGCCGTCTCTGTGGTGGACCCAATGATGCCGGCCATGCAGTCGGCGACGGTGACGTCCCACACCCCTGCTGGACTGTCGATCACTTACAACGAGCCCATCGCTTGTGCCACGGTCGACGCTGATGCCAGCGACTACTCGGTGAGCTATTCGGGGGCTACGTCCGGCACCGAGGCCGCCGGCTTCTTCACGGCCTCCTGCTCCGGTTCCACGGTGACCCTGACGGGCAAGAGCGGTGACAACTTTGCCACCTCTTACACGCTGACGATCAAAGCCCAGAAGGGCACGGACGGTGACACTGCCTGCACCTTTGTGTCGCCGAACAACACCAACTGTGAGGCCGTTGGAGACAGCACCACGGCTACCACCTGACGTAATAGCCGCCTGACGGCCCGTTCCGGAGGTCAACTTCGGTTGACCTCCCGCTGGCCACTACAATCTGTCGGTCCCTTTCCCAGCTGTAGTTGGAGCGCGCCGTCATGCCTGAGGTCAAGATCGTTGCCGAGACAGGTCGGCGCACCGGCACCCGCCCATCGGGGCGCCTGAGAAGCGAAGGCCGCATCCCGGCGGTCATCTACGGCCACGGGATCGACCCGATCTCCATAGCCGTTGACGCCAGGGAATTGCGCCAGGCGCTCTCCACCGACGCCGGCCTCAACGCCCTCCTGTCCCTCGACGTGGACGGCACCAGCCACCTGGCCATGGCCCGGATCCTCCAGCGCCATCCGGTGCGCCAAACCGTGATCCATATCGACTTCCAGATCGTGCGCCGGGACGAGGTCATGTCCGTCGAAGTCCAGGTCAGCCTGGTGGGCGAGGCTGTCTTGGTGTCCCGGGAGAACGGTGTGGTCGACCAGCAGCTGCACTCCCTGACGGTCAAGGCCACCCCGGACCGCATCCCCCACGGCATCGAG
>DATLUK010000042.1:0-6232 GCA_035533195.1 Acidimicrobiales bacterium
GCTCTTTCCCAGCCCGGGGCTCGGCTGGAGGACGTGTCCCGCCTGCTCGGGCACTCCTCGGTGCGCATCACCCAGGAGATCTACGTCTCCCCCGACGGGGACCTCTATGACCGGTTCTACCGGGCCACGGAGTAGGGCGGGGCGGGGTGCGCTCTCGCCGATCGCGAGCGTCGAGACGACGTCGTCCGGGGCCGTGCCACCTACAATCGGAAGACCGTGTGGGGCCCTGATTTTCCCCCAGTTTTCCCCCAGATTTCCCCCACAGCCCTGGTGGCGGAGTGCCGTTTCCCCCAATTTCCCCCACCAGCAGCGGCACAAATGGACACAACTGGACACATTCGAAAGGAGGGAGCGACGAGACAAAGGTGCAGGTAGACGGGGGTTTCCGTCTGATTTGCCAAGTCAACCGGGGAGTAGCGCAGTGGTAGCGCACCTGCTTTGGGAGCAGGAGGTCGGGGGTTCGAAACCCCCCTCCCCGACAGGGCGTTAACTTTCGTTGCCGCTCATGCGGGTGTAGCTCAATGGCAGAGTTCCAGCCTTCCAAGCTGGCTATGCGAGTTCGATCCTCGTCACCCGCTCTCTAATGAATGCCCTGATCACAGCCTATTTCTGGCCCTGCTAAGGCGCTCCCGGATAGCCCTACGGAAGGCTCCATCGCGCGTCCATCGCGCGCGCCCAGCCGCTACGTCGCCCTCCCACCGCCCGTTTCGGTGCCGTTCCCGGCGCTGGTTCGGCCCCGCCGTCCTCGACGCGGTGTTCAGCTACCCGGGCTGCAATGTCTGGTCAGACTCCGGTGAGTGAGATCGAGCTCTCTGTACGACGGCGGGCGGATCGATCTTCTCGCTAAGCACCTCCAGCAGATGGGCCACGTCGAGAGGCTTGGTCAGGTAGGCATCGGCGCCCTCGGCCAGGAGCCGGTCGGCCTGCCCACGGGTCGCGTCGGCGCTGAGAACTATCACTGGTATCCCCTCGGTCACCGGGTCCTCACGGATCCGGCGCAGGACCTCCTCGCCCCCCATATTGGGAAGATGCAGGTCCAGCAGGATGACGGCCGGCCGGTGTTCGCGAGCTAGAGACAGGCCGATCCCGCCTTGCATGGCGGCGATCACCTCCACATCGCCGCGCCGGGCCAGCACCCGCTCCACGAGGCGCAGGTTTGAGAGGTTGTCCTCGATGTAGAGGACCTTTTGGCGGATCGCAGAGCCGTCCCGTGGTTGGCGGCTCCGCTCCTGAGTCCCGCCGTCGAGCCTCTCGTAGTGCTCGAGGGGCCCTTCCGCCAGCGGCAGCCGGGCAATGAACCGGCTGCCTTGGCCGGGGCTGGACTCGACCTGGAGGGCTCCCCTCATGGCCTCAATGAGACCGCGCGACAGCGCCAGCCCGACCCCGGTTCCCTGCACCTCGGTCTGCTCGGCCCCGAGGCGGTCGAAGGGCACGAACAGCCTCTCGAGGTCCTGAGCGCGGATGCCCGGTCCGGTGTCGGCGACAGTGATGGTGAACCAGGCGTCCCCGTCCCGGGCGCAAGTGACAGTGACGGATCCGCCCTCCCGGTTGTACTTGATGGCGTTGCTGAGGAGGTTGAGCAGCACCTGCTTGAGGCGCTGGCGATCGGCCAGGACGTGGGATGAGCCCGCCGCCCCCAGATCGGACACGACCCGTATCCGGCCTTCCTGGACAACGGGGCTCATGAGGGCGAGGGCATCGGCCACCAGCTCGCACACCTGGACCGGCTCGGGGGAAAGCGCCAGGTTCCCGGTCTCGATACGGGAGATGTCGAGCACCTCATCGATCAGGCCGAGCAGGTGGCGGCCGCCCTTGAGGATGTGGCTCACGGACTCCCTCTGGTCTTCACTGAGATCGTCGGTCTCAAGGAGCTGGCCGAAGCCGAGCACGGCGTTGAGGGGGGTACGCAGCTCATGGCTCATGCGCGAGAGGAACTCGGTCTTGGCCCGGTTAGCGGCCTCGGCGGCCTTCCGGGCGTGATGCTCGCCCCGCTCGAGGCGGCCCTGTTCCTCCAGCGCCTCCTGTAGGGCGGAGGTCCGCTCCGCCACCAGGTCGAAGGCGTAGGTCCGGCGCCGGCCGAGGATCTCGACCAGGAGAGTCCCGAGCAGGGCCGCCAGCAACCCGACACCGAGCACGGCCCAGGGGGCCCTGGCGGCAAAGGACCCGACCAGGGGTTGGCGGCTCTGTGCCACCAGCAGCCACTTCATGGTCCCCACGTCGACCACCTGGCGGGATACCAGCCCGGACAACGCCAGACGCGTGGTGGTCAACACGACCGCCGATGGATCCGGACGGGTCGACGCATACAGGGTGCCGTCGAGCTCGCTGAACGGTCCGCTGCTGCCGAGGTTGACGGGCTTGCTCGGGTCGAAGGCGAGATCTTCGTAGAGGACCACCCCGTTCCCCGCCGCCAGCGAGAAACTGAGCCGGGGCCCCTGACGGGTGACGACTATGGCGTTCACGATGCCCTTGGAGCCCAGGGCCCTGCTGGCCAGGGCCTCCCGCCCGGCGCTCACAGTCCCGCCGGGACCGGGGGCGGCGCCCACGCCGGCCAGCACGGTGAAGGTCCCACCGGCTTGGCGCAGGGCACCGATGGCACCCACCACCCCGAGGTCGGACCGGGCCGCAGCGGTGAAACGGGCCGTTGAGCCCGGCTCGGGCGCAGTGTCGGCCGCCAGGGTCGGCAGGGCGGAGGCAGCACCTTGGAACAGGCTGCCCACCACCAGGCCGGCCTCGACGGCCCGCTCGTTGAGAAGCTGGCGCTGCTGGCCGGCCACGGCGGAGCGCACGGTCAGGGACAGGACCACAGTCATGGCCAGGATGGTCGCCAGCACCCCGATCGACAGGGCGCGCAGCGGGGATCTCCGCCTCTTGAACCGCACCGTCGCTCACGCTCCTATCAGCCTGGCCCGGGTGGCCATCAGCTGGTTGTGGATCCGGCCTTAACCGGGGTATCGGCACGAGACAGGCGGAACCTGAACGCCCAGACGAGGACGGCCCGGCGCGGCCCCGCCTCAAGGCCGACCGCCTCTGGCCGATAACGTGTCGTGGCCAGTAACCAGATTCTGGGGGATCAGATCTTGGGGGACGGGATCTTGGGGGAAGGGATCTTGGGGGACCAGACCGTCGGAGACATGTCCCGGATCGGAGCCTCCTCGGCGCGGGCTCGGGAGTTGAGCGACGTCACCGTGCTCGTGATCGACGACCAGCGCGCCAACGTCGCCCTCCTGGAGCGCATCCTGCACCGGGAGGGAGTCGGACGGGTCGTGGGCATCACCGACCCCCGCCTGGCCATCGAGCAGTACCTGGCCATCCAGCCCGACCTGATCCTCCTGGATATGCACATGCCCCACCTCGGCGGCCTGGCTGTCCTGGATGCCCTGGCCCAGGTCGTCCCGGCCCAGAGCTTCGTCCCGGTGCTGGTGCTCACCGCCGACGCCACGGACGAGGCCAAACGGGCCGCACTGGCAGCCGGGGCCAAGGACTTCCTCACCAAGCCCTTCGATCGGACCGAGGCCGTGCTGCGGGTGCGGAACCTCCTCGAGACCCGGGCCATGCACGTCGCCCTCCAGCACCACAATTCCGCCCTGCGGGCCGAGCTGGCCGAACGGTCCGAAGCCGAGCGACGCCTGGCCGCCGAGCACGCCGAGCGGGTCCGGCGCGTGGCCGCAGTCCTGGACAACTCGGCCTTGACCATGGTCTTCCAGCCCATCGTCGCTTTGTCCACGGGGGCCACGGTGGGCGTCGAGGCCCTGGCCCGCTTCCCGGGTTCGGACCGGGGACCGGACTGGTGGTTTGCCGAGGCCGGGGCGGTGGGCCTCGGAGCGGAGCTCGAGCTCTTGGCCATCCGCGCCGCCGTGGCCCAGGCCCCGTTGCTACCCCCCGGTGTGTACATGTCGGTGAACGCTTCTCCGACGACTGCTCTGGACCCACAGCTGGCCGCGATCCTCGCTACCGGGGCCGAGCGGTTCGTCCTCGAGCTGACCGAGCACGCTGCGGTTACGGACTACGACCGCCTGGGCGAAGGCCTCAAGGTTCTGCGCGGCCTCGGTTTACGGGTGGCGGTGGACGACGCCGGATCGGGCTACGCCAGCCTCAGACACATCCTGCGCCTCCGCCCGAACGTCATCAAGCTGGACATCGACCTGACCCGGGACGTCGACAGGGATCCGGCCCGGCGGGCCTTGGCGGGCTCCCTGGTCAGCTTCGGTGCCGAGATCGGGGCAACGATCGTGGCCGAGGGGATCGAGACAGCACCGGAGCTCGCGACCATGTTGGGGCTCGGGGTCCAACACGGCCAGGGCTTCCACCTCGCCCGTCCCGGGCTCCTGGCGCGGGTCGCGGAGACGGCCGCTTCGCCATAACCCTTGATCCGCGAGGGGGCGATCCGCTCCGTGACCATCGGTTCCTCGCGCCGGGTGGCTATGCGAGTTTGATCCTCGTCACCCGCTCCACTTTCGCCGATATCGGCGCGTCGATTAGCCAGAAACTAGCCGGTATCGACCGGAGAGGGGTCTCCCGTCGACTAGATATAAGGGAGTGGTCCGAGACGGAGGCAGGGCCCCGGGCGTTTCGGCGCCGGTGCTCGTGGTAGGTAGCGGCATAGCCGCTCTGCTGGTGGCAGGAGTGGTCGGCTTGGCCGTCCACAGCGGTTCCAACCCCTCGACCAGGCCGGCCGTGGCCGCCTCCTCCAGCACAACCAGTTCCACCCTTTCTAGTTCGACCACCACCACTTCGGCCCCCAGCACGACCACGTCGAGCTCGACACCGTCGACCACGACGGGCGGCTCCGGTATGACCACCTCGGGGGCCGGGACGGCCGGGTCCATCGGAAGCAACAGTCTGCCGACCACTGGGGGGACCTACGAGCTGCTGCCAGCCGGGCTGGCCCTGGCGGGGGGCCTTACGCTGCGACGGTGGATTCGCCGGTCCTGAGCTGAGGCACCCCGGGGGCGACCCGGGGATAGAGTCCCCGCTTCGGCCCACGACCTCCGGAGGCGCAGTGAAGACAAAGGCGGCAATTCTCTACGGGCTCAACGAGCCCTGGAAGGTCGAGGAGGTCGACCTGGGCGACCCGGTGGCCGGGGAGGTCAGGGTCAAGCTGGCCGCCTCCGGGCTCTGCCACAGCGACGAGCACCTGGTCACCGGGGACATCCCGGCCGGCATGCCCGTGATCGGCGGCCATGAGGGCGCCGGGGTGGTGGAGGCCGTCGGAGCGGGAGTGACCTCGGTCAAGGAGGGCGACCACGTCGTGCTCGGCTTCATCCCCTCCTGCGGGCGGTGCCGGATGTGCTCGACCGGCCGGCAGAACCTCTGCGACCTGGGCTCCCAGCTCATGGGTGGGGTGTCGATCGCGGATGGGACCCACCGCTTCCACAACTCGGCCGGTCAGGGACTCGGGACCATGTGCCTGCTCGGCACCTTCTCGCCCTACACGGTGGTGCACGAGGCCTCGGTCATCAAGATCGAAGACGACATCCCCCTGGACAAGGCCGCCCTGGTCGGCTGCGGCGTGACCACCGGATGGGGCTCGGCCGTCTACGCCGCCGAGGTCGCTCCGGGAGACACGATCGTCGTGGTCGGCGTGGGCGGCATCGGGGCCAACGCCATCCAGGGGGCCCGCCTGGCCGGAGCCAAGCGGATCGTGGCTGTCGACCCGGTGGAGTTCAAGCGGGAGCAGGCCCAGCAGTTCGGGGCCACCCACACCGCCGCCAGCCTGGAAGAGGCCTTCACCCTGGTCAACGACATCACCTGGGGTCAGCTGGCCGATAAGGCCATCATCACCACCGGGGTGGCGACTGGTGACCTGATTGCACCGACCATGGCCCTGGTGTCCAAGGGAGGCCGGGTGGTGGTCACCGCCGTCAGTTCCTTCTTCCAGACCGACGTCAAGATGAGCCTCTTCGAGCTCACCCTCTTCCAGAAGGAGTTGCGGGGCTCGTTGTTCGGCTCGGCCAACCCCCGCGCCGACATCCCCAAACTCCTGGGCCTCTACCGGGACGGCCTGCTCAAGCTGGACGAGTTGGTCACCCGGACCTACACCCTGGAAGAGGTCAACCAGGGTTACGCCGACATGCGGGACGGAAAGAACATCCGGGGGATGATCGTCTACGAATGACCGGTGACGGGCCGGCGGCCCGTCTTGGTCGTTTGCCTACTCTTCATCTTCGGTACATCTGGACGACATCGGGCCGTCAAACCCCGGACACCGGCACCTTCTACGGTCACGCCT
>DATLUK010000043.1:0-4174 GCA_035533195.1 Acidimicrobiales bacterium
CCCGCCCCGTTCGAGCGCGTCCCCGAGCACGAGGCGAAGGGCCTCGCCTCTCCCGCCGCCGTCGCGTTCGTCCCAGGTCGGGGCCAGGGAGTCGAACAGCTCGAGGACCTTGCCGGCCCGCTCGGGTGTCCAGCCGTCGGGCTCGAAGGCGATCTGGCGGGTGACCTTGCGCATCGGGTGATCCTGGCCGCCCAGCTCGGGGCGATCGGGGGCTGCGGGGACCACTCGAGGCAGGACGCGCAGCATGGCGACCTAGATATAGACCGCCTTGGGTCCAGACCGCAAAGGAGCGCCACATGCCAGCGTGGATCCCCTCCGCGCTGGTGGCGAGGGCCCGAAGGGTCTGGCCGAGCAGAGCTCCTGACCCGTCCCCGGACCTCAGGGCCCGTGAGTACTCGAGGAGAGTCCCGGGTGGGAGAACAGGGTTTGGGACAGGTTCGACTCAACGGCCACTGCGATAGTCAGCCTGCGCTGAGCGAACGGGATGCAGGCCACGACGAAGACAGCTCCGGGAACGGCTAGCACTATGCCTGGTGCAACCAGGGCGACGAGTGCCCCCCAGCCGATGCTGGCCAGGCCCATGGCCCCAGTGGTGAGCGACAGTTGGACGCTGGCGACGCGACCGCGCATGGCATCGACCGAAGCGCCCTGGTTGGCCGAGTAGATGGCGGCCATGAATACCGCCTGGGCAGCCCCAGCCACTGCAGAGGAGACGAGGTCGATGCCGAGCTGGTGGACCAGACCCAGGCTGACCAGGGGTAGCCCACTGAGGATTCCCGAGACGATCAGTGTCGGCATTACCGACACCTTGCCGCTGAGCCACATCATGAACAGCGGCCCGAGGACGGAGCCGAAGCCGAAGGCAACCAGTAGAAGCCCATAGGCCCCGGCATTCCCCCGGAGGTCCGCGGTCGCCAGGGCCGGAAGGATCCCGATGCTTGCCATGGTCAAGCTGCAATGCAGGCCGACCCAGATGAGAAGCGCTCCGATGGGGGCTTGACGGCGCACGTATGAAAATCCGTCCCCGATCGGGGCCAGGATGCCCGGTCGCTCCGTCGTGAGATCAGGCGTGCGCACCGAAGGGCGGACACGCCAGAACATCACGAACCCGACGGCATAGAACGAGGCACAAAGCAGAAACGTGGCGCCCGGTCCCGCTGTCGTGAGCACTGCGGTCCCGATGGCGGGCCCGGTAAGTTCGGCTCCCTGTTGGGCAATTCGGGCTGTCATGCTGGCGTTGAGGAGTCGTTCCGGTCCGACGATCTCAGGGATCATCGCCTGCCAGGCTGGGCCTTGGATCGAGTTCCCGATGCCGACAGCGGCGGTGGCCACCAGCAGATCGGTCAAGTTGAGATGCCCGGTCACGGTCAACGCGGCCTCGACACAGCACGCCACCAGGTTGATGAGTTGACCCGTCATCGCCATCGACGCCCGGTTGTGGCGGTCCGCCACGCTCCCCGAGAACAGACCGAAGAACATCGACGGTAGGAGCAGGAGCATGCTCACCAGGCTTGGCCAGAGAGAGGAATGGTGCCCGAGCCGATAGGCCTCCCAACCAGCAACCAGGATCACCGCGAACCGCCCCGAATTGCCACTCAGGGCCCCCGCCCAAACCCAGCGGAAGGGCACGATCTCGAGCGCGGCGAACATTATTCGGCCCGGGTGCCGTGTGCGGTCACCCGTCATGACCGATGCCCAGTGCGACCCTGGCCGGTCACACGTCGGGGGCGGCCCCGACGACCGGGGCGTCGAGTCGGTGGTCCCCCATCGAGCCGTAGAAGCGGGCGTCGCCGAAGCTGAACACCCCGCCAGCGGACGCCACCAGCCAGTAGCCGCCTCCGTCGGGGGTGGCGGCCATCCCGACTATCGGGGGCGCGTTCAGCGCCCTGCCGCCCATGGACCCGTAGGAGGTGGTGTCCCCGAAGCTGAACACCCCGCCGTTGGACGCCACCAGCCAGTAGCCCCAGCCGTGTGGCGCCGAAGCGATCCCGACTATCGGCGGCGCGTTCAGCGCCCTGCCGCCCATGGACCCGTAGAAGATGGCGTCCCCGAAGCTGAACACCCCGCCGTTGGACGCCACCAGCCAGTAGCCGCCCCCGTCCGGGGTGGCGGCCATTCCGACTATCGGCGCGGCTGGAGGTTTGCCACCCGTCGATCCGTAGAAGCGGGCGTCCCCGAAGCTGAACACCCCGCCGTCGGACGCCACCAGCCAGTAGCCGCCCCCGTCCGGGGTGGCGGCCATCCCGACTATCGGCGCGTTCAGCGCCCTGCCTGCCATCGAGCCATGGAAGCCGGACGATCCGAAGGAGAAGACGCCGCCGCCTGACGCCGTCTCCCAGTAGCCCTCGGGAATGGGCAGCGGCGCCAGTGAGTTGCCGCTCGGCACCGATGCGCAGCCGCTCTGGAACGGCACCCCGGCGAAGCGTTGCTGCAGGAAGGAGATGGCGCCCGGTTCGAAGTGGATAGCGGCCTGGGTGTGGTCGGAGCCTTGGTAGACCGACAGCTGTAGCGGGACCCCCTGCTGGCAGTACTGGTGGGCGAGGCCTTCGACGTCGGCGGTGACCATGATCCCGTCCCCGGTGCCATCGGAGTCACCGACCCCCATGAACAGCGGCCCGGTGGGATGGCCGGGGACGCTGCCCATTATCAGGTCGTTGACGATCTTGGCGAAGACGGGGACGGAGAGGAAGTTCTGGTACTGAGGTTTGAGCAGCTTCTGGACGGTGAGACCCGGCACCCCGCTAAGTGAGCCGATGCAGGCATGGGCGTCCTGGGTCGTGAGCGATACCCCGTACGGTGAAAGGTAGGGGGTCAGGTCGACGCCATATGCCAACGACAACGCCACCAGCACCGCCGGGATGATGCTCGACCAGCTGCTGGTGGCCCCGTTGATGTAGGCCAAGTTGTGGGCGTAGTCGACGGGGATGCCGCCTTCGGCCACCCCGATGATGTCGAGCTGGGGGGCGTAACGAGGGGCGACCTCGCTGGCCCACTCCGCCGCGATCGATCCACCCGAGTAGCCGGTGAGACCTGCCTTGGTGGAGGCGGGAAGCTTGAGGTAGGACTCGGTGGCCCGGATGGCGTCGAGCGAGGCGTAGCCCGCCAGGTAGCCGGCGGTCCACTCCAGATCGGGTCCTTCGAAGTCGGGGACGGTGACGATGAAGTTGTTGGCCAGGTAGCCGGCGATTATGGCCTCCTCCGCTTGGGCCTGCTGCTCATTGGCGGAGCCAGGGCTCCCGCCTTGCAGCGTGTAGCTGGGGTCGCACTGGGCGCCCAGGGCGTCATAGAAGCTGAGGTAGTCGACCAGGTCGGGCACCGTCGTGGCGCCGGCGTTCATCAACACGGTGGTGACCGTGGCGATGGGCTGACCGAGCTCACCGGTGGTGCGGTACAGCAACTGCTCGGCGGTGACCGGGGTGGTGGTGGTTCCCAGAGCCACCTGCACCGGCCGCTGCTTGAGCACCGTGCCCGGGGCGAGGTCGGCCAGGGGGGTGGAACCGGAGTAGTTGTAGAAAGGATCCTGGTTGGGGGGGAGCGGCGCGGAGGCGGCGGCCGCCTCGGCGCGGCCGGAGGCGGAGGCCGCCTCGGCGCGGCCGGAGGCGGAGGCCACTCCCACCGATCCGGTCAGTACCAGCACCATCCCGACCACCAGATACAGCGCGTCCCGCGCCGCCCGCGGCTTGTTCCTCGGGGCCATCGCCTTCCTCCGTGTGCTCGCCTTCCGCGGTGGCCACAGTGTCATGACACTCCTTCGCCAGGTTCCGCCCGGTTCGCACCCGCCACCGCAGATCTCGGGTGCGAGCCCTGAGCGGTCGGGTTGCTTCGGAGGCTACCCGGGCTCGGCACGGCCCCGGATCCACTCAGTTCGGCACCGCGGCGCGGGTCTGGATGTCGCTGCCGTAGTCCAGAAGCACGGTGAAGAAGTCGCGGCTACACGTGGTGAGGTAGGTGCACTGGGGCACGGCGTTGGCTCCGGTCGGGCTCTGACCTGGGCCGGGCTGGGTCTGGCCGGCCGCCAGGGGCAGGATCCCGTCATCGAGGGACCCGGTGGTGTCGACGGTGGCTCGCCCGGGGTACAAGAAACCCCGGACGAGTGGAGCGTTGATGTCCAGCTCGAGGGCCCGCTGCACTCCGTGAGCGAGCAGGGCGTCGGCCAGAGCGGAGACTGTGAGGT
>DATLUK010000044.1:0-5435 GCA_035533195.1 Acidimicrobiales bacterium
GAGGGTCGCCTGGTCCTGTCCAAGAAGCGGGCCCAGTACGAGCGGGCCTGGGGGACCATCGAGCGGATCAAGGAGTCCGACGGGATGGTCGAGGGCCCGGTCATCGAGGTGGTCAAGGGCGGCCTCATCCTCGACATCGGCTTGCGCGGCTTCCTGCCCGCATCCCTGGTTGAGCTGCGCCGGGTCCGGGATCTGGCGCCCTATGTGGGTCGCAAGCTCGAGGCCAAGATCATCGAGCTGGACAAGAACCGCAACAACGTCGTGCTCTCCCGCCGGGCCTGGCTGGAGGAGACCCAGCGCGAGCAGCGCGAGGAGTTCCTGGTCAACCTCAAGCCGGGGGAGGTGCGCCGGGGCGTGGTCTCCTCAGTGGTCAACTTCGGCGCCTTTGTCGACCTGGGTGGCATGGACGGCCTGGTCCACGTGTCCGAGCTGTCCTGGAAGCACGTCGATCATCCGTCCTCGGTCGTCACGGTGGGCGATGAGATCGATGTCCAGGTGCTCGACGTGGACTTGGACAAGGAGCGGATCAGCCTCTCCCTCAAGGCCACCCAGCAGGACCCCTGGCAGGAGTTCGCCACCGCCCACCGGGTGGGCGAGCTGGTCTACGGCCGGGTCACCAAGCTGGTTCCCTTCGGCGGCTTCGTCCAGGTGGGCGAGGGCATCGAGGGCCTGGTCCACATTTCGGAGATGGCCGTGCACCACGTCGATCTGCCCGAGCAGGTGGTGACCCCGGGCGAAGAGTTGTGGGTCAAGATCATCGACATCGACCTCCAGCGCCGCCGCATCAGCCTGTCCATCAAGCAGGCGGCCGAGGGTGGCGAGGTGGCCGCCGAGTACCAGGAGCACTTCGGCGAGCACGCCTATGACGATCAGGGCAACTACATCGGCTCCGCCGAATACAGCGCCGTCGAGTTCACCCCCGAGACCGAGGGCCAGGAAGCCTGGGCCGACTACGCCGCCGAGTTCGGCCACGTGCCCGGTCTGGGCGAGGGCGGCCCCGAGGAGGCGGTCATTTCGGACGGCGCCACCGCGGCGGCTCCTGTGGCTGAGGCCCCCGTGGCGGCTGAGGCCCCCCTGGCTGACGCCCCCCTGGCTGAGGCCCCCCTGGCTGAGGCGGCTCCGGCGGCTGACGTTCCCCTGGCGGATGCTCTGGCCACCGAGGTTCCCGTCGAGGCTCCCCTCGAGGCTCCCGTCGGGGATGCTCCGGCCGAGACGGAGTAGGGGCGGCCGTCTACAAGGAGAGGCTGCCTTCGCCGGCGTCCCTCAGCAGATCCCTCACCGCTTCGGCCGGATAGCGCCGGATTCCCCTCGGATCGAACACCGTCGCCAGCCGCCCCCGCCGGCTCCAGTCCAGAACGGTCCGCTCGGAGACCTGGAACAACACGGCCACTTCCCTGCCGCGCAGCGTCCGTCCGGACAGGCCGGCGGCCGTCAGTTCAGCCAGCAGCTCGCTCCTGGTGGCAACCACGGGTCCTCCCCCGTCTTGAGAGTTAGCACTTACGAAAGAGTGATAGTTGTCGGTCGGCCAGGAAAAGAGCAAGAAGGCTTCGCCGCTACCATCCCGGGCCGTGACCGGGCCACCCGTGGACGCTCTGCCTCCGGCCCGAGTGCCACCGTGGCTCTACGCCGGCGGGCTGATCGTGCTGGCCGGCGCCGTGGTTCTGCGCTACTGGACCCGTTCGGACCTCTGGCTGGACGAGGCCCTGACCGTCAACATCGCCCGTTTGCCCCTCCACCAGTTCCCCTCGGCGCTACGCCAGGACGGCAGCCCGCCGCTCTACTACTTCCTCCTTCACTTCTGGATGAAGCTCTTCGGCCCGAGTGACCTCGGCGTCCGCTCGCTGTCCGGAACCCTGGGCGTGATCAGCCTGCCTCTCACCTGGGTGGCCGGCAGCCGCTTGGGCGGGAGGGCGGTGGCGTGGTCGGCGACGCTGCTGGTGGCGACCAGTCCCTTTGCTGTGCGGTACTCCACCGAAAACCGCATGTACATGCTCATGGTCGTCCTCACTCTTCTCGGCTTCCTGGCCCTGGACTCGGCCCTGCGGAATCCGACGTGGGGACGGCTGGCCCTGGTGGGGGTGGACAGCGGGCTGTTGCTGCTCAGCCACTACTGGTGCCTGTACCTGGCCGCGGCGGTCATCCTGATGCTGGCCTGGATGTCCCGACCGGGTATGCCCCGGGCGGCGGCGGCCCGGCGCTGCCTGGCGGCCGTAGTGGCGGGTTTCGTCTTCCTGCTGCCCTGGGCCGGGATTCTCGTCTTCCAGCTCCGCCACACGGGAACGCCGTGGTCCCAGCCGGCCAGCTTCGCCGCCATGGTCAATGCCGTCAGCGACTTCGCCGGCGGCGCCACCTCGGCCGGCCGGGCCCTGGGGCTCATCTTCTTCGGTCTGGCCGGCCTGGCCATCTTCGGCCGGGCCATCGATAACTACCGGATCGAGCTGGACCTGCGCACCCGGCCCCGGGCCCGGGCGGTGGGCTGGATAGCCAGCGGGACGCTGATCCTGGCCATCGTGGGCGGATTCGTGCTGCGCAGTGCGTTCACCGAGCGCTACACGGCGGTCATGTTCGCCGCTTTCATCCTGTTGGTCTCGCTCGGTCTGACCGTCCTGGTGGATCCCCGCATCCGCTACACCGTCCTGGCCGTGGCTACCGCCCTCGGCCTGGCCGGCTCGGTCACCAACGTCACCACCAACCGGACCCAGGCGGCGTCCCTCGTGCACACCATCGAGGCCCAGGCCTCGCCCGGTGATGTGGTCGTCTACTGCCCCGATCAGCTCGGCCCGGGGGCCAGCCGGCTGCTGACCGGCCACTTCGTCCAGACCACCTATCCGCGCGGCATCGGCCCCTATCTGGTGGATTGGGTCGACTACCCGGCCGTGGCCAAGAGTTCACGGCCGGGGGCCTTCGCCCAGAAGGCCGTGGCCCAGGCCGGCCCGTCCCACAACGTCTGGCTGGTCTGGTCCCCCGACTACCTGACCATCGGGGCCAAGTGCCAGGCCCTGGAGTCCGACCTGGCGGTCCTCCGGCCCCACTCCAAGCTGGTCATCGCCCAGCAGGCGAGCAAGTACTTCGAGCACGCCAACCTGGTTCGTTACTGGGGCTCGTGAACCGGTCGTCCCTCCGGGTCGTCCTCCTTCCCTGGCTGCTGGCCCGGGTGGTGGTGATCGGCGCCCTCGCCCTGGCCCGCTATCTGGTCAGCCATCTCCACCCCGCTCCGGCCGTGGTCACCCGGGTGCACGAGGGGCTCCTCGGCTGGGACGCCGGCTACTACCGGGATATCGCCGAGCGGGGGTATACCGCCCTCGGCCACAGTGCTCTGCGCTTCTTTCCCCTGCTGCCTCTGGCCACCCGGGGCCTACACGACGTCATCCGTCTGTCCATCAATGACTGCCTGCTGCTCATCACCAACGCCTCGGCCCTGGCCGCCGGCGTGTTGCTCCATCGCCTCGCCCTGTCAGAGACGGGGGACCGTGACCTCGCCCGCAACGTCGTCTGGATTCTCTATCTTGCCCCGTCCGCCTTCGTGCTGGTCATGGGCTACTCGGAGGGGCCCATGATCCTCCTGGCCGTGGGTGCCTTCCTCGGCCTGCGCTCGGGGCGGTGGTGGGTTGCCGCCGGCTGCGGGTACCTGGCCGGCCTCACCCGACCCGTCGGAGTCCTGCTGGCGGTACCCGCCCTCATCGAGGCGGTGGGCCTGAGCGGCTTCGGTGCCGCCCGCCGGCGGTCTGGAGGGTCCGGACCGGTGGCTCTCCTTGGCCGGGTGGCCGCCGTCCTGGCCCCGGCCGCCGGATGTGCGACCTATCTGGCTTGGACCGCCTACAGCTTCGGCAGCTTCTGGGCGCCGGTCAGGGTGCAGGAGCAGGGGAACCTGCGGGGTCGCTTCGCCGATCCGCTGAGCACCACCCTCTCGGACCTGCGGGGCCTGGCCCACGGCCATCTGGGCACGGGTCTGCATATTCCCTGGCTGATCGTCTTCCTGGGCCTGGCGGTGGTGCTGCTGGCCCGCTGGCCCCTGTCCTATGGGGCCTTTGCCGTCGCCACCCTGGCCCTGGCCATCAGCTCGTCCAACTTCGACTCTCTTGAGCGGTACGCCCTTTCCGCTTTCCCCCTGGCCCTGGCCGCGGGAGGCCTCCTTCGGCAGGAGTCCCGCTTCCGCCTAGTCCTGCCCCTGCTCGGTGGGGCCCTGGTGTCCTACTCCCTCTTGGCTTTCATGAACGCCTACGTGCCCTAAGGGGCGCTCCCGCCCCGCCCCCCGTCCTGCCCCGCTCCTGCCCCTCTCCAGCCGATCCGACCGGCAGCACTAGCCTCTACCGACCCTGGGAACAACAGGAGCAACGATGTCCCAAGTCCAATCGACCTCCCCAGGTGACGATGTAGTCGTCATCGGCGCCGGCCCGGCCGGCCTGACCGCCGCCTACCAATTGGTCAAGCACGGCCGACGCTCGGTGGTCCTGGAGGCGGATGATGTCGTCGGGGGCATCAGCCGCACGCCGGAGCGGGACGGGTGGCGCTTCGACATCGGCGGCCACCGGTTCTTCACCAAGGTCAAGCCGGTGGAGGACCTGTGGCACGAGATCCTCCCCGATGAGGATTTCCTCCTGCGCCCCCGCATGAGCCGCATCTACTACGACGGGAAGTTCTTCGATTACCCCCTGAAGGCCGGCAACGCCCTGCGCAACCTCGGCGTCATCGAAGCCGTCCTCTGCGTTCTCTCCTACGTCTGGGCCCGCGTCCGCCCTCCCAAGGACCAGTCCAGCCTGGAGGGATGGGTGGTGGCCCGCTTCGGGTGGCGCCTGTACCGCACCTTCTTCAAGACCTACAACGAAAAGGTGTGGGGGGTGCCGGCGTCGGACATCGCCGCCGACTGGGCCGCTCAGCGCATCAAGAACCTCTCGTTGTCCAAGGCGGTCATCAACGCCCTCCTGCCCAAGCGCAACCAGAAGGACATCACCAGCCTCATCGAGGAGTTCCAATACCCCAAATACGGACCGGGGATGATGTGGGAGCGGGCCGCCCAACTGGTGCAGGAGGCCGGAAGCGAAGTCCGTATGCAGAACCGGGCCGTGCGTGTCGAACGAGCCGGCGGACGGGCGGTGGCCGTGGTGGCTCAGGGGCGGGACGGTGCCGAGGAGAGGATCGAGGCCTCCCACGTCGTGTCGACCATGCCCATCTCCGAGCTCATCGAGGTGATGAGTCCCTCGGCTCCGGAGGACGTGCTCAAGGCGGCCAAGGGCCTCTCCTACCGGGACTTCCTGACCGTGGCCCTGGTCGTGCCGGCCACCTCCAGCTTCCCGGACAACTGGATCTACATCCACGCCCCCGAGGTCCGCATGGGCCGGATCCAGAACTTCGGATCCTGGTCCCCGTACATGATCAAGGAAGGCCGCACCTGTCTGGGCCTGGAGTACTTCGTCTTCGAGGGCGACGAGCTATGG
>DATLUK010000045.1:0-2524 GCA_035533195.1 Acidimicrobiales bacterium
GGAGAAATAGTCAATACCTGTGGATGAACTTTCCTGATTGATCACGCGGCGACCTTCCGAACTGCTTTGGTCGGCAACTTCTTAACCGCTGCAGCTGGACGTTCGATCATCACCCCCTTCTCGAACTTGACCCCGGCTCGCACGAGCGCCACCAGGTGGGGTGCGTTGACCGCCCGCCACCGGTCCTGAGCGGCCTCGAGGAGCTTGAAGGCCATGGCCAGCCCGGCCGCCTTCGAGCCCGGCCCCTTGGTGACCTTGGTGCGCAACCGCACCGTGGCGAAGGTCGACTCAATGGGATTGGTGGTCTTCAAGTGGATCCAGTGCTCGGCTGGGAAGTCGAAGAAGGCGAGCAGCTCCTCTCGGTCATCGACGATCTTGGCCACCGCCTTGGGCCACTTGGCTCCAAAGGCATCGGCGAAGGACTTTATGGCGGCCTCAGCGTGGCCCCGGTCCTCGGCGTCGCGGATCTCGGCGATGGCTTTGCGGGCCGAGGGGTGGGCCGACTTGGGCAGGGCGGACAGGATGTTGGCGGCCTTATGAACCCAACACCGGGCATGGCGGGTCTCGGGGAACACTTCGCCCAGAGCCCCCCACATGCCCAGGGCCCCGTCGCCCACCATGACCACCGGGGGGCGCATACCTCGGCGGCGGGCGTCCCGGAGAAGGTCGGCCCAGGACCCGTTGGACTCCCGCTGGCCATCGGCCAGGGCCACCAGCTCTTTTGTCCCATCGGCCCTCACGCCGACGATGACCAGGGT
Organism: Acidimicrobiales bacterium; assembly: GCA_035533195.1. Lineage (GTDB taxonomy): Bacteria > Actinomycetota > Acidimicrobiia > Acidimicrobiales > JAJPHE01 > DAHUYE01. Next base: position 759 of record DATLUK010000045.1, read on the forward strand.
GCAGAGCCGCTCCTCCTCTAGGCGCACGTTGAAGTGAATCCCATCCGCCCAGCAATACACGTAGTCGACATCGGCCAACGACCGTTGGGCGAAGCGGGCGGCCTCGTCCTGCCACTGGACCGTGAGGCGGGTGATGACCGAGGGGGACAGCCCGGCGGCGGAGCCGAAGAACTCCGAAAGGGCCGGGGCGAAGTCCCCCGAGCTCATCCCGTGTAAGTACATGAGGGGCAACACCTCGGAGACCTTGGGGCTCTTGCGGCACCACGGGGCGATGATCGAGCTGGAGAATCGCCGGCGACCTCCGGTGTCCTCCTCGACCCGGCGGTCATTCACCCTCGGAGCCCGGATCTCGATTGGGCCGGCACCGGTGGCGATGGGGCGGGCTTGGGCGTGTCCGTTGCGCACGACCAGGCGGTGGCCAGCCTCATCGCGCTCGTCCGCCGCTCCGGCCACGTAGCCCGCCACCTCGGCTTCCAGGGCGGCGATCAGCATCCGCTGGGCCCCCTCTCGGCAGATCTCGTCCAGCACGGTGGATAGCTCCGCGCGGGCGTCTTCCTCGACAGCTACTCTCAACATTGGCGTTACCTTCCTCGCCGGCGTCTCACCGCCAGCGTCTCTTGTTTTGGTCAACAAGGAAGGTACGCCGCGCCCTCTTTCAGGTGGTCGATCCACAGGTTCTGGTTATAACTCCCCGGTCGGGCGGTAGGGATCATCGACCCAGTCGTCTCCGGTCCGAGATACCACTACGAGCCAGGCCGGAACGCCCCATTTGGCCAAGCCGTTGGCGACCATAGCTCAACACCAAGGCCCGGGTGAGAGCCAACTTGGGACCACGCTGGCACCCCGGACCGCCCGGACACCTCATCGATGAGAAGGATCTGGGCCCCCCGCTCCTCCGTTCAAGGCGGCGGCAGCAGCGTCCCAGTCCGTCATGTCCAGCCCGCAGTTCATAGCTAACCAGAAATGGACTGATCCAGCGATGGGGGTGCGCCGTTCGATCGCTGCAAGCGATCAACTTCATGGTCCGCAGGTGGCCGCCGGAGGCGGCCATGGGCTACTGATCTGAGCGCGCTGTTGCCGGCCAGAAGCGACGACAGCGGCCGCTGCGGGGTGCTGGGCCGTTGACCAGGGGGTCTCATGTAACTAGTCACTTGGGATGGTTCATCACTCTGAGCGTGATTTACGCTCAAAGGAATCACTCTCCGTGTCGAGGACCTCTCTATGCGAAGAGGGATGAGAGCAGTGGCAGCTTGTGTTCTGGCCGGGGGGATCATGGCTGTGGGTCTGGGCCACGCACAGGCGGCCCGGGCTGCGGGGACGGGCTCGGCCCCGGCCACGCCTTTCGCTCTCGGCATCTCTCCGGGAGCGGGAATCCAGTACCTCGGCTCGGCCCTTGCCCCGACCATGTCGGCCATGGCCGGCGCCGGCAGCCGCTGGGTGCGTCTCGACATCGACTGGCCGGCGGTACAGAACAGCGCCGGTGAGTTCGACTGGTCGCTGTCTGATGCCACCATCGCCGCCGCCGAAGCGGCCGGTCTCAACGTGCTCGCCGTTCCCACCTACACCCCGGACTGGGCCAAGCTGCCCAGCGGCTATCCCGACCCGGTGGCCTATGCCAACTTCGTCTCCGCCGCCGCGGCCCGCTATGGGCCCCAAGGAGTGCGGGACTGGGAGATCTGGAACGAGGAGAACATCGCCTCCAACTGGGGGCCCAAGGCCGACCCGGTCTCCTACACCGCCCTGCTCAAGGCGGCCTCCACCGCCAT
>DATLUK010000046.1:0-7732 GCA_035533195.1 Acidimicrobiales bacterium
GGCCCGGGCCCGCCTCGGTGATCCTGGCCGGGCCCGCCGGCTCATCGGGCTGGCCGGCACCGTCAGCACGGCGGTCATGATCGACGCCGGCATCGCCACCTATCGGCGTGAAGACGTCCACCACCGGGTCCTGCGCCGGGAGGCCGTGAGGCGGATGGTGGTGTCCCTGGCCGGGATGAACCATGACCAGCGGGCCGCCATCCCCGGCCTGGAGCCGGGACGCGTCGATGTGATCCTGGGTGGGCTGCTGGTCCTCCTCACCGTCATGGAGGACTTCGACTTCGAAGACTGCCTGGCCTCGGAGTCCGACATCCTCGACGGCATCGCCGCCGGGTTGCTGTCCTCTTAGGTACGCGCCGTCCCTAACCGCAGTCCCTAACCGCCGGCCCTGACCGCGGTCCGGACCGGCCGTTAGGCTCGCCCTGTGGTGGTCAGCGACAGGATCCTTATGGGCCCGGGGCCCTCGAACATCTACCCCGAAGTGGCCATGGCCCTCCAGCGCCCGCTGCTCGGGCACCTGGACCCGGACTTCCTCGAGATCCTGGATCAGACCTGTCAAAGGCTGCGGGCGGTGTTCGGCACCGACAGCGCCGCCACCCTGCCGATATCGGGCACCGGCTCGGCCGGCATGGAGGCCGCCTTCGTCAACTTCGTGGCCCCGGGCGATGCGGTCGTGGTCGGAGTCAACGGTCTATTCGGTGAGCGCATGTGCGATGTGGCCGCCCGCTGCGGAGCCGAGGTGGTGCGGGTCGATGCCGAATGGGGTCGCCCGCTCGACGTCAGCCAGGTGCTCTCGGCCCATTCCTCCCCGAAGGTCGTTGCCGCCGTGCACGCCGAGACCTCCACTGGGGTGCGCAACGACATCGCTGGCCTGGCCGCGGGCAAGGGTGAGGCGCTGCTGGTGGCCGACTGTGTCACGTCGTTGGGCGGCATAGAGGTGACCCTGGATGCGTGGGGCGTCGACATCGCCTACGCCGGGACTCAGAAGTGCCTCGGCGTGCCGCCCGGCCTGGCGCCCTTCACCGCATCGCCCCGGGCCATGGAACGAAGAGTCGAACGCCCTCAGTCCTGGTACCTGGATCTCGGGATGCTGGCCGCCTACACCGGTCCGACCTCGGGACAGACCGCCCGCCGGTATCACCACACCGCCCCGGTCACCATGATCATGGCCCTCCACGCCGGCCTCGGTGCCATCCTGGACGAGGGCCTGCAGGCGGCCATCGATCGGCACCAGAGGTGCGGCGCGGCGCTGCAGGAGGGCCTGACCAAGCTCGGCTTCGAGTTGTTCGCGGCCGATGGCCACCGGCTGCCGGAGTTGACCACCGTCACCTGGCCCGAACACCTGCTGCCGGACGGTCTGGATGAGGCCGGCGTGCGTCGCCTGCTCTTGAACGAGTACGGCATCGAGATCGGCGGAGGGGTGGGGGAGTGGGCCGGGCGGATGTGGCGGATCGGCTGCATGGGCCACACGGCCCGACCTCGCAACGTGGCCATGCTCCTCGGCGCTCTGTCCGACATCCTCGGCCGTTGATCACCAGTCCGACACTTCAGGGCCGGCGGGTCGGGCTCCGACCGCTGGTGGCCGAGGACTTTCCCGCCTGGGCGGCCGTGCGCCAGAACAACGAGGAGTGGCTTACGCCCTGGGAGCCCCGGCCGGTGGTCGGACGTCCCGACGTGACCAACGATCAACGGGCCTTTTCCGCCCGCTGCGGAGCTCGGGCCCGGGAGGCCCAGCTGGGCACCGGCTACGGGTTCGGCGTCTTCCTCGATGATCACCTGATAGGCGAGGTCAATCTGTCCTCCATCCGTCGGGGTGCCCTTCAGTCCGGGGACATCGGCTACTGGATCGACCGGGACCACGCCGGCCAGGGCTACATGCCCGAGTCGGTCGTCACCGTTTTAGCCTTCGCATTCGAGGATCTCGCCCTTCACCGGGTGGAGATCGACATCATCCCCCGCAACCAGCGCAGCCGGCGGGTGGTGGAGAAGCTCGACTTGCGCATGGAGGGCCTAGCCGAGCGGCTCGTGGAGATCAACGGGGCGTGGGAGGACCACATCCGCTATGCCATCACCCTGGAGGAGTGGGCCCGGCGGGGGTCCCAGCTGCGGAAGGACTGGCTGTCCTAGTCCGGGTCGCCCGCTCCGGCACCCGGCGTGACCACCTCCTTCCCGATCCGGCGGTAGGAGCTGGCGAAGTCTGGGAACCTCGGTGCCGTGACCGTCCCTGATCAGATGGTGGCCAGCCGCTACCGGCTGGGCGAATTGCTCGGTCGCGGCGGTATGGCCGAGGTGCGGGCCGCCAGGGACGAGCGGCTGGACCGGGACGTGGCGGTCAAGATCCTCCGGCCCGAGCTGGCCGCTGATCCCCTCATCCGCCAACGGTTCGAGTCCGAGGCCCGGACCTCGGCCCGGCTGTCCCACCCCAACGTCGTCAACGTGTTCGACGCCGGGTCCGATGATGAGTTGGTCTACATGGTCATGGAGCGCCTTCCCGGTGAGACCCTGGATGACGAGCTGGCGGCCGGGCCCATGGCGGTGGACAGGGTGGTGTCGGTGGGCGCTCAGGTCCTCGACGCCCTGGCCGCCGCCCACGCCGCCGGGGTCATCCATCGGGACATCAAGCCGGGCAACGTCCTGACCTGTCCCGACGGGGTGGTGAAGGTGGCCGATTTCGGTATCGCCACCGTCCTGGGGGCAGCGTCGGTCACGGCTACCGGTCTCATCATCGGCACACCGACCTACCTGGCCCCCGAGAGAGCCGATGGTCAGATGGCCAGCGACCGCAGCGACGTCTACTCGGTGGGGGCCGTTCTCTACACCTGTCTGACCGGACGACGGCCCTTCGAGGCCGATAGCGCGGTTGCCCTCATGGCCGTGATGCAGACCCGGGACCCGACACCCATCGGGGAGCTGCGCCCCGAGGTGCCCGCGGCCCTGGCCGCAGTGGTGGCCCGGGCCATGGCCAAGGACCCGGCCCGGCGCTTCGGCTCGGCGGCCGAGATGAGGGTGGCTCTGCTGGCGACGGGTCCCGATGCACTCGGCATGGGGACCACCGGAGGTATGAGCCCCCTCGATGCCACCTCGGTCATGGCCCCGGCCGGATTGGCAGGGGCGGCCGGCATCGGAGCGGCCGGAGCCACCGGAGCCACCGGAGTGGTCATGGCGGGGCCGCCCCGGCTCCTGGTCCGGGAGGGACGGGGGTGGCGGCGGGCCAGCATCCTGCTGGTGGGCGCGGCGATCGTCATCGTCCTGGCCGCGGTGGGTTCAGGCCTGGTCCACGGAGGCGGTGCCACCAAGCCGGGCGGCACCACGACCACCACCACCAACCGGAAGGCGGCATCGACCTCGACCACCGCCTCGACATCCACCTCCACCTCCACCACGTCAGGACCATCGACAACGACTTCGACCACCACCACCAGCAGTTCAACTTCGGTCACGGTGACCATTCCCACCAGCACGTCGTCCCCGTCGACGACCCAGGCGCCGGCCACCACGACGACTGCCTCCAACAACTCCTCCGGCTGACTCCTCACCCGGGCGCGACCGAGCGTTGTCTAAGGAGCGGTCACCCCGAGCGGGTGGAGCCCCCGCTGACCCTTTGGCGGACGACGGCCAGTCGCTCGGCGAAGAACGGCTGACCCAGGGACCAGAGCTGCGCCTCCAACTCGGCGTCGACCGCCTGGTCGTGATCGTCCAATCCGGCCACCAGTCCCATGGTGGCCTTGATCCGCATAGCCAGATCCCGCGGGCCGGATGCGGCTCGGGCGGCCAGGGCCATGGCCTCGGCCAGCAGGTCTGCGTCATCGACGCAGGACCAGACCAGACCCCTCTCTGCGGCGGCGGTGGCGTCGAGCACCGCTCCGAAGAGGACCATGGCCGCGGCCGTCTGAGGCCCGACCAGGCGCTGGAGCATCCAGGTGTGGCCCCCGCCGGGATGCAGGCCCAGTTCCAGGAAGCGGGTATCGAAGCGGGCCGACCGCCCGGCCAGGCGGATGTCGCAGGCCAGGGCCAGGTTCATCCCGGCGCCCACGGCGGCCCCGTTGACGGCGGCCAGGGTCGGCAACGGTGAGCGGCTGAAACGGAGGAAGGCCTCGTAGATCGAACGCATGCCTGTGCCGTCCTCGGCGGCGGGCTGGGCCCCCCGCGCCGCTTCACCGGCCCGGCCCAGGTTCCCCAGGTTGGCCCCGGCGCAGAAGGCCCTCCCGGCTCCGGTGACCACGATGGCGCCCACCGACGCGTCGGCCTCCACCCGGTCCAGAATGGCCACCAGGGCGTCGACCATCTCCTCGGAGAGCATGTTGCGCTTGTCCGGGTCGTTGAGGGTGATCAGGGCCACGCCGCCGGCTCGGGGGGGAGCATCGGCGGGTGCCGGCGTGATGTCGAGGGTGACGATGTCCATGTTCAGCTCTGCACGGGACGGCGGACCACGGCCGCCGACCGGCGGAAGAAGTTCTCCACGTCGCGCTCATAAGTATAGGACGGCCGGGCGGCCCCGACTGATCGGCGCAGCCGGCGCGCCTGGGCGAACGAGTCGATGGCTCCGGCCGAGGTCCAGCGGTAGTGGAAGCCGGCCGCCTTGAGCTTGCGGTTGTCTATGCCCCGTCCGTAGCGGAGCAGGTCGAGCAGCTCCGGAGGCAGGTCGATCAGACCCAGCGAGCCGAGGACGTCGGCGGTCAGGCCGGTGAGGATGGGCGGAAGCATGGGCATCAGGCGCACACCACAGATGTGGGCCACCTCGCTCCACGGGATGCGCCCATCCCCGGCCACGTTGTAGACACCCTGTAGCTGGCGGTCGAAGGCGAAGTGCAGGCTGCGGACCACGTCGTCCTCTTCAACGAACTGCATGAGAGGATCGAAGCCCATGATGGCCGGGGCGATGCCTGTCTCCAAAGCCTTGGAGATAGGGGTGACGATGTCGGTCCCGAGCACGTTGGCGAAGCGCAGGAGCGTGACGGTGACGTGGGGATTGTCCACGGCAAAGTCCCGCAGGTAGCTCTCCACCTCGACTAGCGATCTCTCCACCCGGCTGACCGGCGGGGCTGTGCGTTGCATGGTCTCCCGGAACCAGGCCGGGTCCTGCATGGACGAGCCGTAGACCAGAGCGGAGGACTTGACGATGATGTGGCGCACCGAGCCTTCCGGAGCTGCGGCCGCCGCCAGCAGGTTCATGGTGCCGATGACGTTGGTCTCGTGGAGCTGCCGGCCGCTCATGTGGGTCGAGTCCACCACCAGGAAGGTGTGGACGATGGTGTCGATCTGGGTCGCCTTAACGATGCGGGCGAGGATCGAATAGCTCTGGTCCGCTCTCACGTACTCGGTCCGCTCGAGGGGCACCTTGGGTCCCTCGACGTCCAGTCCGATGATGTGGTCGACGTCCCCGTCGGCCTCCAGGGCCTGAGCCATCCGGCCTCCCCAGAAGCTGCCCAGCCCAGTGATGAGGACGCGCTTTCCCAACGGACTCAGAACCAGACGCTGCGGCGCTGGCGCAGCATGTCGTAGAGCGTCTCTTGGAGATCCAGGCGGATGTCCTCAGCCGCGTCCATGATCCGGCTCTTGGAGTAGCGCTCCTGGTCCGGGGGGACATCGAAACGCACGGGGTCGAGGACCCGGAGGCGGAACTTGGCTGGAAAGTAGGCCAGCAGCCCGAGCGGCCCGAACATCAACATGTTGGCCGTGATGGGCACGTAAGGAAGGCCCAGCATCCGGGCCAGCGCCGGGATCTTGAACAGGGTGGGCATGGACTCCTCGGCCCCCACCACCGCGATGGGGACTATCGGGACCCCGGCCCTCATGGCGATCTCGACGAATCCGCCCCGCCCGAAGCGACGCAGCTGGTAGCGCTCGGTGTAGATCTTGCCCGGCCCTTTGGTGCCCTCGGGGAAGACCAGAGCCAGCTGGCCCTGCTCCCGGAGGAGGCGGTAGGCGTTTTCGGGGTGAGCGGCCACGCCCCCGGCCCGGGACCACAGCGTTCCGACCACCGGCATCCCCTTGAACATGTGGTCGGCCATTCCATAGACCGGTCGCTGCAACTCCGTCTCGATGCCGTGCATGATGGCGGGGGCGTCGGAAGGTATGGCGCCGGCGTGGTTGGCTACGAGCAGAGCGCCACCCTCGGTGGGGATCTTCTCCAGCCCCTCCCATTCGGCCCGGAACCAGTGGCGGTAGATGGGGTCGTAGAGCTGGCGGGCCAGCTCCCGGACGTGTTCGGAGCGTCCCCACTCATCGACATCCGACAGCCGGGGATCGTTGAGGGAGGCCATGGGCTCCTCGGGCCGGCGCAGGGGGACCAGGGCCCCTTGGCGCCTGATCGGCTCAACGATGTCACGTCCTGCCCCCGGCATAGGCGGTCATGCTAGTGGCCGGGGCGCCGGCAGCCTCCGGCCGGAAGGTGCCCTGGTGCCCTAGCGTCGGGCCGGGCCCGGGTGGCGTAATTGGCAGCCGCGGGGGGCTTAAACCCCCCTGATCCGAGAGGGTCGTGCGGGTTCGATCCCCGCCCCGGGCACCCTGACCAGGGCTTTTATGGCAGCGGCGTCACCCTGAGTTGCTCCAGAGGAGCGTTGGCTCACGGTTGGCTCACATTTGGCTCACAAAGGTTCTACGCTGCCCCGCTATGCAGGGAAGGGTGTTCCGCAGGCGGGGGAAGGCATGGGCTTACGTGGTCGACGTCGGCCGGGACGCGGCCAACGGTCGGCGCGTTCAGTACACCAAGGGCGGCTTCGCCACCCGCAAGGAGGCCGAGGCGGCGCTTCGGGACACGCTCGGTGCCGTCGAGCGGGGGACTCACGTATCCCGCTCTCCCGCAACCTTGGCCGAGTACCTGCAGGAGTGGCTCGTGACGGTCAAGCCGCGCCTGCGGCCGACCACCTGGTACAGCTACGCGCTGGCCGTCGCCCGCATGGTGGCGGTGATCGGCGCGACCCGGCTCCAGGCAGTGACGCCGCTGCAGATCGAGCGCATGTACGCCCAGCTGCTGGAGAACGGAGGAGCACGCGGTCAGGCCCTGGCGCCCAAGACCGTGCGCAACTGCCACACCGTCTTGCACCGGGCGCTGTCCGACGCCGAACGGCTCGGCCTGGTGGCCCGCAACGCGGCGCACGCGGCCAAGGGCCCGGCAGTCGAGCGCAAGGAGATGGCGACCTGGACGGCCGAGGAGCTGGCCGGCTTCCTCGACTTCGTGGCGGGCGAGCGGCTGTACGCCGCCTACGTGCTGCTGGCCACCACGGGTATGCGCCGGGGCGAGGTATTCGGCCTGCGCTGGTCGGACGTCGACCTCGACGGCCGGCGCCTGTCGGTGAGCCAGACGGTCACGACCATCGGCAACCAAGTGTTCCTCGGGCCGACCAAGACGCCCCGCAGCCGGCGCAGCGTGTCGCTCGACGCCGACACGGTGTCCGTCCTGCGGGCCCACCGGAAGCGACAGGCCGAGGAGCGCATGGCGACGGGACTGCGGAGCGCCGGGCGTCTCGTATTTGGCAACGTCGACGGGTCGGCTCTCAATCCGGACCTGTTCACGATCGCCTTCAAGCGGAGGGTAAAGGAGTCGGGGCTGCCCGAGTTGCGGGGGCCGCACGGCCTTCGGCATACCTGGGTTATCTCCCCTGCCCATATGCCCCTGAGGGACATGAGCTACGTAGCCTGAAGCTCTCGTGACTCACTGTTATCTGGCAGTTGCAGGGCACGTGGGTCACGTAAGCCGAACCAAGGCCCAGCTTCAGTGGGGTGAGTTCCA
>DATLUK010000047.1:0-18342 GCA_035533195.1 Acidimicrobiales bacterium
CGCTCCAGCAGCTTCATGAGCAGGTAGCGGGCCCGGGTGCGGCCGTGGACCTCGACCACCTGATCGAACGAGTCGATCCACTCCCGAGTCTCATCGGGGTCGATATCGGGCAGCTGGTGCGAAAACCCGTCGAAGATCACTGGAGCATGTTCCCCTTCCGACTGACGCCATGCTAGGGCCCATGGACCTACCCACCTCCCCGTCCACCTCCTCCACCTCCACGTCCACCGTCGTCTACACCGATGGCGCCTGCGTGGGGAACCCCGGCCCGGGGGGATGGGCCTGGGCTGTGCCTGGGGGCCGGTTCCGGGCCGGGGCGGAGGCACGCAGCACCAATCAGCGCATGGAGATCCAGGCCGTGCTGGACGCTCTCGGAGTTCTGGACGGCCCGGTGGAGGTGTTCAGTGACTCGACCTACGTAGTCAATTGCTTCCGGGACCGCTGGTACGAGTCCTGGCTGCGCAAGGGCTGGAAGAACTCCCAGCGCAAGCCGGTGGCCAACCAAGACCTGTGGTCGCCTCTGCTCAAGCTCTACCTGGACCGCCAGGACGAGATCACCTTCCGGTGGGTGAAGGGCCACAGCGGGGACGTGATGAACGACCTGGTCGACCGCCTGGCCGTGGAGGCGGCCACCACCCAGCGCCTCCGGGAGGGGGACCGGCCGCCGGACCAGCTGGGCCCGCCCGACCGCGTCTTCGGCTGAGCCGCCCGGCGGCCAACTTTCTCGCCACGGAGTGGCCCCCGTAGAGTCCCGGCCATGGAGATCAACGGTTCATCTGCGGTAGTGACGGGTGGGGCTTCGGGCCTGGGTGAGGCCACGGCCCGCCTGCTGGCCGAGCGGGGAGTGAAGGTGGTCGTGGCCGACCTCCAGGCCGATAAGGGCGAGGCCCTGGCCGAGGAGATCAAGGGCGTCTTCGTCAAGACCGACGTCACCAACACCGACCAGATCATCGCGGCGGTCGACGCCGCCCGGGAGTTGGGTCCCCTCAAGTCGCTGGTCAACTGCGCCGGCATCGGCTGGGCCTCCCGCACCGTGGGTAAGGACGGGGAGTACTCCAGTGCCCATGACCTCGGCGCCTACCGCCGGGTCATCGAGATCAACCTGATCGGGACCTTCGACTGCATCCGGATCGCGGCCACGGCCATGAGCGCCAACGAGGCCGACGAGGACGGCCAGCGCGGCGCCATCGTCAACACCGCCTCGGTGGCGGCCGAGGACGGCCAGATCGGCCAGGCCGCATATTCCTCCTCCAAGGGCGGAGTGGTCGGCATGACCCTGCCCGTGGCCCGTGACCTGGCCGCCATCGGGGTTCGGGTCAACACCATCCTGCCCGGCCTGATCGACACGCCTATCTATGGGGCGGGGGACTTTGCCGATCAGTTCAAGGAGCGCCTGGGCGCCGGGGTCCTCTTCCCCAAGCGGTTGGGCAAGTCCTCCGAGTTCGCCACCATGGCCGTCGAGCTGCTGACCAACAACTACATGAACGCCGAGAGCATCCGCCTGGACGCCGGCATTCGGATGCAGCCCAAGTAGACGCTTGGCGTTCCGGAGCCCGTCCGGGCCCTCGTAGTGTGGGGACCCGGAACGAGGAGGTTTCGTCTTGGCCGAGCAGTTCGACGTCGTCGTCGTGGGCGGTGGCCCGGGTGGCTATGCCGCCGCCCTGTACGGGGCGAACGCCGGCCTCTCCATAGCCCTGGTCGAGGCGGACAAGGTCGGGGGCACCTGCCTGCACCGCGGCTGCATCCCGGCCAAGGAGTTCCTGGAGACGGCCTCGGTGTTCCGCACCGTCGGAGGCTCCGACGCCTTCGGCGTGAAAGCGGGTGCGCCCGACCTCGACTTCTCTGTCAGCCAGGCCCGTAAGGCCAAAGTGGTCGACGGCCTCTGGAAGGGCCTGGCCGGCCTGATGCGGTCCCGGAAGATCAAGACCATTGAGGGCACCGGCCGCCTGGACGGCGGCGGCGTGGTGAGAGCGGACGACGGCACCGAGCTGGTCGGCACCCACACCATCCTGGCCGCCGGCTCGATACCCCGGACCCTGCCCGGCTTCGAGGTCGACGGCCGCTACGTGATGACCTCGGATGAGGTTCTGATGCTCGAGTCGCTGCCCGCCTCGGTGGCCGTGATCGGTGGCGGCGCCATCGGCTGTGAGTTCGCCTCCATGATGTCGGACCTGGGCACCCAGGTCACCGTGCTCGAGGCGCTGCCGCAGATCCTCACCGGCTGTGACAAGGAGGCGGTGGACGTCGTACTGCGCTCCTTCAAGAAGCGGGGCCTGGATATCCGCACCGGCGTCACCGTGCATGGGCATCGGCCCGATGACAGCGGCACCACCGTCAGCTTCGGTGAGGGTGAGTCCGTCCACGTCGAGGCGGTGGTCATGTCGGTGGGCCGGGCCCCCCGCAGCGAGAAGCTGCTGGGCGACGGGACCGGGGTCACCCTGGACGAGCGTGGTTACGTGCCGGTGGACGGGCACATGCGCACTTCGGCTCCGGGTGTCTACGCGGTGGGCGACCTGGTATCGGTCCAGGGCTTGGCTCACCCACAGCTGGCCCACGTGGGATTTGCGGAGGGGATCAACGTCATCAAGGACATCCTGGGCGAGCCGGTCGTCCCGATCGACTATCTGCGGGTCCCGTGGTGTATCTACTGCCACCCGGAGGTGGCCTTCTGCGGGTTGACCGAGGAGGCGGCCCGCACGTCCGGCTACGACGTGGTGACCAAGAAGATGCCGGTGGGCCATAACGGGAGGGCCATGATCCTGGGCGAGTCCGAAGGGATGATCAAAGTGGTGGCGGCCAAGGGCCCCGACGGTCGGGCGGGCCAGGTTCTCGGCGTGCACATGGTCGGGCCCTGGGTGACCGAACAGCTGGGTCAGGCCTACCTGAGCGTCAACTGGGAGGCGACGGTGGACGAGGTGGCATCCTTCATCCAGCCTCATCCGACTCTCTCCGAAGTGTTCGGTGAGACGATGCTGGCTCTGACGGGTAGGGGGTTGCACGGCTGATGTCCGACGTGACGATGCCCCAGCTGGGAGAGACGGTCACCGAGGGGACCATCACCCGCTGGGCCAAGGCGATAGGCGACCGGGTGGAGGCGGATGAGGTCCTCTTCGAGGTCTCCACTGACAAAGTTGACTCCGAGGTGCCCTCCCCGACTGCCGGATTCCTGTCCGAGATCCTCGTGCCCGAGGGCGAGACGGTCGATGTCGGCACCCGCCTGGCCGTGATCAGCGATCAGCCCGGTGGCGCCGGCGGAGGCGATGCGCCGGCGGCCGAGGCCGCTCCCGGCCCCCCCGAGGCTGCCCCCGCCCCGGCCCCCGAGGCCGCTCTTGCGCCGCAGGCCGAAGCCGCGCCGCCGGCCGCCCCCGCCGCCCCCGAGGCCCCTGCTGCGCCCGAGCCCCCAGCTACGGAAGCGCCGAGGGTCGCCCCAGCCCCGGTGGTCCCCGCGGCGGAAGCGCCGGCGCCGGCGTCGGATAATGGCACCGGGGACCGGGTCCTCTCTCCCGTGGTCCGCCGGCTCTTGAGTGAGCACGGGCTGGATCCGTCCCAGATCGAAGGCACGGGGGTGGGCGGCCGCATCACCCGCTCCGACGTCCTGACCGCGGTGGACCGCCCGGGCCGGCCCGGCGCCGGGGGCCAATCCGCCCCGGCGGCGCCGGCGCCATCGGGGTCACCGGCCGCTCCGTCCGCACCAGATGCGCCATCCGCCTCCGCCCCTCCGGCGGCCGCCGGCCCGGCTGCCCCGCCGGCTGCTCGGACGGCGTCCCCGGTCACCACGCCGGAGGGCGATGACGAGATCGTTCCCTTCACCAACATCCGGCGCCGCACGGCCGAGCACATGGTGCGCTCCAAGGCGACCAGTGCCCACACCTTCTCCGCCACGGAGGTCGACTTCCATGCCGTGGACCAGGCCCGAGGGCGGGTGCAGGAGTCCTTCCGGGCGACGGAGGGCTTTTCTGTCTCGTATCTGCCGTTCATCGCCCGGGCCGTCATCGACGCCATCGGGGATTTTCCGCGGATCAATGCCTCGGTCGGAGAGGATCAGCTCATCATCCACAGGCGGGTCCATCTGGGCGTGGCCGTGGATCTCGACCTGGAGGGCCTGATCGTGCCCGTGATCAGGGACGCCGGCTCCAAGCGGCTGCGGGCCATCGCCCGTGAGGTGCGGGACCTGGCCGATCGGGCCCGGACCCGTCGCCTGTCGGCCGATGAGATAGCCGGGGGGACCTTCACCATCACCAACCCGGGCCCGTTCGGGACGCTCATGACGGTGCCGATCATCAACCAGCCCCAGGTGGCCATCATGTCCACCGACGGCATCAAGCGCCGGCCTGTGGTGGCCGAAACGGCCGATGGCGGCGAGGGCATCGTCATCCACCCCGTGGGCCTGCTCGGCCTGTCCTACGACCACCGGGCCATCGACGGGGCCTACGCCTCGGCCTTTCTGGCCCGCTGCCGGGAGTACATCGAGACCAGGGACTGGGCTCAGGAACTGTGAGCGGGTCGGCGCCAACGGTGCCCACGGTGCCCACGGCTTCCCGGCGCGGGCCGGCGCCGGCGGCGGCGGCCCTGCGAGTGCGGTGGCTGGGCCGGGTCCGCTACCGCGATGCCCACGCCCTCCAACACGCTCTTCACGCCGGGGCCACCCGTCACCTGCTCCTGATGGAACACCCGCCCGTGTTCACCCTGGGCGTGCGGGCCGACCTTGCCCATCTCCTGGCCGAGCCGCAATCGGTGGGAGCCGAGCTGGTCCGCACCGATCGGGGAGGGGACATCACCTATCACGGCCCCGGCCAGCTGGTCGGCTACCCCATCCTCGACGTCCCTTCCGGTCCGGGGGCCGTTCCCGCCCATGTCCACGGCGTGGAGCAAGTCGTGATCGACACCTTGGCCGACTTCGGGTTGGTGGCCGGGCGACTGGAGGGATATCCGGGGGTCTGGGTGGACCCGGCCGGGCCCGAGCCCCGGAAGATCGCCGCGGTGGGTATCCGCATCACCCGGGAGCGGTCCATGCACGGATTCGCCCTCAACGTCGATCCCGACATGGCCATGTTCGGCCACATCGTGCCCTGTGGCATAGCCGATCGGCCGGTGACGTCGATGGCGGCCGAGGGCGTCCGGGCCGGCATGCGAGAGGTGGTGGCGGCCCTGACCTCCCACGCCGCCCGCCGCTGGGGCCCGCAGGTTGACCTGGCCGAGGCGGCCTGGACGCTCCCGTCTGTCCCGGCTCGCCCGACGCCGGGTCGCCCCGAGACTCCGGGGGCGGTGGCTGTCACCGACCGGAAGCCCGCCTGGCTGCGGGTGAAGGCGGACATGGGGCCGGACTACCGCCGCATCCGCTCGGTCATGCGCACCCATGACCTGGTCACGGTGTGCGAGGAGGCCGGCTGTCCCAACATCTTCGAGTGCTGGGCCGACGGCACGGCCACGTTCATGATCAACGGGGAGCGTTGCACCCGGGCCTGCGGCTTCTGCCTGGTGGACACCCGGCGTCCCTTCGCCCCCGATCCGGACGAGCCCAAGCGGGTGGCCGAGGCGGCCGCCGGAATGGGCCTGGCCCATGTGGTGGTCACCGCCGTGGCCAGGGACGACCTGGCCGATGGGGGAGCGGCCGGCTTCATCGGCACCATCGAGGCGATCCGCCGGCTTCGGCCGGGGTCGAGCGTGGAAGTGCTGATCCCGGACTGCAAAGGGAATCCGCTGGCCCTGGGCGCCATCTTCGCCGCCCGCCCCGATGTCCTCAACCACAACCTGGAGACGGTGCTGCGCCTGCAGCGGGCTGTCCGCCCCTCCGCCTCCTACGCCCGCAGCCTGGCCGTTCTGGCCCGGGCCAAGGAAGCCGGACTGACCACCAAATCGGGGATCATCCTGGGCCTGGGCGAGATCGCCGAGGAGGTCGAACAGGCCCTGTTCGACATGCGGGCTGTCGGCGTGGACATCGTGACCATGGGCCAGTACCTGCGGCCGAGCGCCGCCCACCTGCCCGTGGCCCGGTGGTGGACGCCGGCCGAGATCGACACCCTGGGCGACGCCGCCCGGGCCCTGGGCTTCGCCCACGTGGAGGCCTCCCCGCTGACCCGGTCGAGCTACCACGCTCGCCAGGGGGCGAGTGCCGCCGGCGCGGCCTCCGGCGCCGCGGCCGGCGGTGCCGGCCAGCCGGTCCCGGTTCCCCTCCTCATCCGGAGCGCCGGGTGAGCGCCGGCGCCACTCCCGATGCCCGTCGGGGCCGGCACGAGCGCATGGACCGGGTCCGCTCGGCCATGGCGGCCGTTGGGGTCGACGCCCTGCTCTTGTCCCTGGGGGCCGACCTGCCCTGGCTCACCGGTTACGAGGCCACGCCCCTGGAGCGCCTAACCATGCTGGTCCTGCCGGCTGACGGCCCGGCCACCCTGGTCGTTCCTCTTCTGGAAGCCCCCCGGGTGCGGGAGGACCCCGACCTCTTCGCCCTCCGCCCCTGGGCCGAGACCGAGGACCCCTTCGATCTGGTGGCCGGGCTGGTCGGTGGCCGCCGGCGCCTGGCGGTGTCCGACCGGGCCTGGTCCTCGGCGGTGCTGCGCCTCCAGTCCGAGTTGCCCGGCGCCACCTGGGCCGTCTCCTCGACCGTCACCGGCCCGGTCCGGGCCGTGAAAGACGAGGTAGAGGTGGCCTGCCTGCGGGCCGCCGCCGAAGCTGCCGACCGGGTGGCGGGGGCGCTGCAGGCCGGTGACATCCCGATGATCGGGCGGACCGAGGCGGCCGTGTCGGGCGAGATCGGTGCCCGTCTGCGGGCCGAGGGTCACCACCGGGTCAACTTCGCCATCGTCGGGTCCGGGCCCAACTCGGCCAGCCCCCACCATGAACCCGGCGAGCGGGTGATCGGCCAAGGGGAAATGGTCGTCTGCGACTTCGGGGGCACCCTCTCCCTCGACGGCGGCCCGGGCTACTGCTCCGACATCACCCGCACGGTGGTCACCGGGCCCCCAAAGGCCGAGATGGCCGAGCTCTATGAGGTGCTCCACGCCGCCCAGGCGGCGGCGGTGGCGGCGGCGGTCACGGGTAGCTCCTGCCAGGACGTGGACCGGGCCGCCCGCCGGCCCATCACCGAGGCGGGCTACGGGGAGGCCTTCATCCACCGCACCGGTCACGGGATCGGCTTGGAGGAGCACGAGGACCCCTATTTGGTCGAGGGCAACGCCACCGTTCTGGCGCCCGGCCACGCCTTTTCCGTCGAGCCCGGCATCTACCTGGCCGGCCGGTTCGGGGCCCGCCTGGAGGACATCGTGGTCGCCTCCGAATCGGGCCCGGACCCCCTCAACCGGGCCGACCACGGACTGGCCGAGGTGGCCTGAGCGGGCCGTTCTCGACCGCCGTCACCGCTCGTGGCGGCACCGCCGCGGGTTCCCCCCTGGCGGCCCCGGGCCCCATCTGTCAACATTCAATGCCTGGCCGGGCTTCCGGTCAGGGCGCGGAGGAGTAGGGCATGAATGGTTCCGCGGGCGGCTGGCCCGGTGAGGGGCCGATCGAGGACCGGCTCACGGAACCCCTGGAGTTGGTGCGCGCCGCTCTGGACTCCGATCCCGGCGCCGGTCTGGAGGCGGTGGCCCGCCTCCGACCCATGGTCGACGCCTGGGAGGACCGCCAGGTGGAGCAGGCCCGGGACCAGGGCTGGAACTGGGCCGAGATCGCCAAGCGACTGGGCCGGCACCGCCAGGCCGTCCACCGCGAATACGCCCGGCGCAACCGGCCCGAGCCGGGCCAGCTCCGCCAGGGGGCCTGAGCGCCCGTCGCCTCGCCGGTGGGGCTCGCCCAGCCGTTCAGCGGGCGACGAAGTACTTGGCCTGGGGGTGGTGGCAGACGATGGCCAGGGTGGACTGTTCGGGATGGAGTTGGAAGCCATCGCTGACCTCGACGCCGATGCGCTCGGCCTCCAACAGCTCGGCCACCTTGGCGTTGTCCTCCAGGCTCGGGCAGGCCGGGTAGCCCCACGAGTAGCGCCCGCCCCGGTACTGCTGGCGGAACAGGCCGCCCAGGCTGGGGCCGTCCTCGTCCACGAAGCCCCACTCCTCACGGATGCGCTTGTGCCACAACTCGGCCAGAGCCTCGGCCATCTCCACCGACAAGCCGTGCAGCATGAGGTAGTCCTGGTACTTGTTCTCGGCAAAGAGACGCGCCGTCTCCTCCGATGCCCTCGACCCCATGGTCACGAGGTGGAAGGCGGCAAAGTCCTCTTCCCCTGACGCCGTCGAACGGAAGAAATCGGCGATGCACAAGAAGGGCTCGCGCCGCTGGCGGGGGAAGGAGAAGCGCATCCGCTCGCCCGTTCGGGACTCGTCCTTCCACACGATGAGGTCGTTGCCCTCGGCATTGACGGCGAAGTACCCGTACGCCACGGCCGGCACCAGCACCCCTCCGGCCTTGGCCTTGTCCAACTCGGCCCGCAGACTCGGGCGGATGCGGGCCTTGAAGTCCGGGTCCGGCTCGCCCTTCGCGGGCCGGAAGCCCCACTGGTTGCGGAACAGGGATGTCTCGTTGATGAAGCTGGCCACCTCGTCCACCGAGATCCCCTTCACCACCCGGCTGCCGAGGAAGGGCGGCGTGTACACCGGGTTGTCCGCCGCCACCTCGGGCGAGCGGGCCGGCAGCGCCTCATCAGGCAGGGCGGTGGCGGCATCGGTCTCGCTCTTGCGGGGCGGCAGGATCCGCTCGGACAACTTCCGGCCGAAGTCGGCGTCCTCCTCACCGGTGCGCTTGAGCTCCATGAGCCGGTCCATGGTGCGCAGTCCCTCGAAGGCGTCGCGCCCGTAGAAGAGACGGCCTTCATAGACCTGTCGCAGGTCACGTTCGACATAGGTCCGGGTCAGGGCGGCCCCGCCCAGCAGGACGGGCATGGCCGACAGGCCCCGGCTGTTGAGTTCCTCCAGGTTCTCGCGCATGATCAGAGTGCTCTTGACCAGTAGGCCGCTCATGCCGATGGCGTCGGCGTGCACCTCCTCGGCTTTGGCCAGTATGTCGGCCAGGGGCACCTTTATGCCGAGGTTGTGAACCTGGTAGCCGTTGTTGGTGAGGATGATGTCGACCAGGTTCTTGCCGATGTCATGCACATCGCCCTTGACGGTGGCGAGGACCACCTTGCCCTTACCACCGTCCCCGGTCTTTTCCATGTGCGGTTCGAGATAGCCCACGGCCGTCTTCATTGTCTCGGCGGACTGCAATACGAACGGCAGCTGCATCTGTCCCGATCCGAACAGCTCCCCAACCACCTTCATGCCCTCCAGGAGGACATCGTTGACGATGGCCAGGGCGGCCAGCCCGTTGTTCAGGGCCTGATCCAGGTCCTCGGTGAGTCCGTTGCGATCACCGTCGATGATGCGGGCCTTGAGCCGATCTTCGACCGGCCAGCCGCTGCGATCTTCCTTTTCGTGGGCACCACTGGTGACCCCATCGAAGAGCCCCAGTAGCTCCTGCAGCGGGTCGTAGCCTTCGCGGCGGCGGTCGTAGATCAGGTCCAGGCAGACCTCGACGTGGTGCGGATCGACTCGGTTGAGGGGCATTATCCGGGCCGGGCTGACCATGGCCGCGTCCAGGCCGGCCTCCTGGGCCTCGTGCAGGAAGACTGAGTTGAGGACATGGCGGGCGGCCGGGTTGAGCCCGAAGGAGACGTTGGAAACGCCCAGGCTGGTGTGCACGCCGGGCAACTCCGCTTTGATGTTCCGAATCCCCTCGAGGGTCTCGAAGGCATCCTTCCGGCTCTCCTCCATGCCGGTGGCGATGGTGAGGGTGTTGGTGTCGAAGAACAGGTCGGTCGGATCGATCCCGTAGCGCTCCACGGCCAGGTCCCGGATGCGCCGGGCGATCTCCAGCTTGCGATCCGCGGTGCGGGCCTGACCGGTCTCATCGATGCACATGCAGACCACAGCGGCGCCGTAGTCGCGGGCCAGGCTCATCACCCGGTCGAAGCGCTTCCCCTCCTCTTCACCCTCCTCGAGGTTGGCGGAGTTGAGGATGGCTTTGCCCCCGAAGCGCTGCAGGCCGGCCTCGACCACCTCGGGCTCGGTCGAGTCCAGCATGATCGGCGCCGTGGACTGGGTGGCGAAGAGCGCTGACACCATGTCCATGTCGGCCCGTCCGTCCCTGCCGGTGTAGTCCACGCACAGGTCGAGGGTGTGGGCGCCCTCTTTGATCTGGTCCCGGGCGATGTCGGCGCAGGTGTCCAGGTCGGCGTTGATCATCGCCTCCCGGAACCGCTTGCCTCCCGTGGCGTTGGCCCGCTCCCCGACGATGAGGACGGAGGGGGACTGGTCGTAGGGGACGTGGCTGTAGAGGGAGGCGAGGCCGGGTTCGGGCTCGACCCGGCGTTCGGCCGGCTGCAGTCCGGCGCAGGCGTCGACCACCGCCTTCAGGTGCTCGGGTGTCGTCCCGCAGCATCCGCCGATCACCGACACCCCTAGTTCGGTGATGAAGCGGGCATGGTGCTCGGCCAGCTGATCGGGGGTGAGGTCGTAGTGGGTCTTTCCATCTACCACTGAAGGCAGGCCGGCGTTGGGCAGGCAGGAGACGGGTACCGGGCTGTGCTGGGAGAGATAACGGAGGTGCTCGCCCATCTCCCTGGGCCCCGTGGCGCAGTTGAGCCCGATGACATCGGGGCGCAGGGCGGCCAGGGCGGTCAGGGCGGCGCCGATCTCCGATCCGACCAGCATCCGCCCGGTCGTCTCCATGGTCACCTGGACCTGGATGGGCAGCTCCCGCCCGCCCTTCTGCATGGCCCGCCGGCAGGCGATGATGCCGGCCTTGGCCGCCAGCAGGTCGTACTGGGTCTCCACCAGCAGCAGGTCCACGCCGCCTTCGATGAGAGCGGCGGCCTGGACTTCGTAGGCGTCGCGCAAGTCGGCGAAGGAGATGTGGCCCAGTGAGGGAAGCTTGGTCCCCGGCCCCATCGATCCCGCCACCCAGCGGGGACGGTCGGGGGTGGAATAGGAGTCGGCCACCTCCCGGGCCAGGCGAGCGGCTACCAGGTTCAACTCGTGGGCCCGGTCGGCTATCCCGTACTCGTTTAGCACGGTGGCGAAGGCTCCGAAGGTGTGGGTCTCGATGACATCGACGCCGACGTCGAGGAAGGCCCGGTGCACATCGGCGGCCACGTCAGGGCGGGTGACCACCAGCATCTCGTTGCAGCCCTCGAGGGCCTCTCCACCGAAGTCTTCGGCGCTCAGACCGGCGGCTTGAAAGCTGGTGCCCGAGGCGCCGTCGTAGATGACGACACGTTGGCGGGCTGCTTCCAGGTAGGAGGACACGCCCACCAGGCTACTTTCGCCGTGATGGGGGCCCTCCTGGATAGCGAACCCTTAGATTCAGGGCCTTGAAGATCTACACCCGCAAGGGCGATGACGGCACCACCGGACTCCTGTATGGAGGCCGGGTGGCCAAGGACAGCCCCCGCATCGACGCCAACGGCGTCGTGGACGAGGCCCAGGCCGCTCTCGGCCTGGCCCGCTGCGAGGCCGAGCCGGACGGGGAGCTGGACGAACTCCTCATCCGACTGGAGCGCGAGCTTTACGTCCTCATGGCCGAGGTGGCCACCGACGCTGCCAACCGCCACAAGCTGGTGGCGGGCCGGACCCTGGTTACACCCGAGATGGTGGCGGCCCTGGAGTCCGACATCGACCGCCTGACCACCCGCTTCGAGATGCCCAAAGAGTTCGTGGTCCCCGGCAACGGGCGGCCCTCGGCCGCCCTGGACCTGGCCCGGACCATCGTCCGCCGGGCCGAGCGCCTGGTAGGCGGACTGGACCTGGGCGAGAGCTCCGTTCGGCCCTATCTCAACCGCCTGTCCGACCTGCTGTGGACCATGGCCCGCTGGCAGGAGGGCGAGCACCTCTCTTCCCGTACCGGAAAGGCAACCCCATGACCGCAGCCTTCGAAGATCCCTCCTCCCCAGGGCGACGCCGCCTCCTCGAGGTGGCTGCCGCTTCCCGGGTACCCGGCCGGGCCGAGGTGGTCGGCATCCTGACCGCGCCGGGCGCCGCCTCGGTCAAGATCCCCGGGGGAGGCGCGGTCGGTGCGGACTACCTGACCCACCGGGGCTTCGAGGGCAAGGCCGGCCAGTCAGTGGTGCTGCCGTCCGCCTCGTCCGAGAATGGCTCGGGTCCTGTGGTCCTCGCCCTTGGTATCGGCGCCGGCCCGGACACACCAGCGTCGGAAGGGATCCGACGGGCCGCCGCCTGTCTGGTTCGGGCCGCCGGCAGGGCCCGCTCCGTGGCACTGGTCATGGGCACGTTGCCAAAAGGATTGGACGCCGCCGAGGCGGCGCAGGCGGCGGCCGAAGGAGCCGCCCTGGCCACCTACCGGTACCTCGGCTTCAAGTCCTCCATCGAAGGCGGCAGCCAGGTCGAGCGCCTCGCCCTGGTGTCGAGCTCAGCCGGCCAGCTGCTGCCCGCTCTGGAGCGCGGAGCGACCATCGCCTCGGCCGTGGCCCTGGTCCGGGACCTGGTCAACGAGCCGCCGGGCTCCCTGACCCCGACCCGCATGGCCGCCATATCCGAACTGGTGGCCGAGAGCTATGGCATCAAGGCGAAGGTCTTCGACCTGGCCGACATCCAGAGAGAGCGCCTCGGCGGCCTGGCTGGCGTAGCCCGCGGCTCTGAGCAGGAGCCCCGTATGGTCCGCCTGGAGTACCTGCCCTCCGGGCCCGCCCGAGCCACCGTGGCCCTGGTCGGCAAGGGCATCACCTTCGATTCCGGTGGCCTGTCCCTCAAATCGGGCGACGGCATGATGACCATGAAGGACGACATGGCCGGTGCCGCCGTCGTCCTCGGGACGATGTCCGTCCTGGCCGAGCTCGACGTGCCGGTCCGGGTGCTGGGCTTCATGCCCATCACTGAGAACATGCCCGGCGGCCGGGCCATCAAGCCCGGCGACGTCCTCCGGGCCCGCAACGGTAAGACCATGGAGGTCCTCAACACCGACGCAGAGGGCCGTCTGGTCCTGGCCGACGGCCTCTCGCTGGCCGCCGAGGAAAAGCCCGACGCCATCATCGATCTGGCCACCTTGACCGGTGCTGTGGTGGTCGCCCTAGGGCGCAAGATCGCTGGTCTAATGGGCAACGACGAATCTCTTCTCGCCCGGGTCCAGTCCGCCGGCGCCGAAGCCGGCGAGCGGTACTGGCCCCTGCCCCTGCCGGCTGAGTACCGCCGGGACATCGACTCCCAGGTGGCCGACATGAAGAACATCGGCAATCCCTCTCAGGCCGGCTCCATCATCGCCGGTCTGTTCCTCCAGGAATTCGTGGACGACCGGCCCTGGGCCCACCTCGACATAGCCGGCACCGCCTTCGGCGACACCGACCAGGGCTACACCAGCCGGGGCGCCACCGGCTTCGGCCTGCGCACCCTGGTCGAATTGCTCTCGAACTGGTCCCCGGCCGCCTCCCCTTTACGGCCCCGGACCACCAGGGCCGCCAAGTCCGCCAAGTCCGCCAAGGCCGCCAAGTCCGCCAAGTCCGCCGACCGACCCACGAAGGCCGCCAAGGCCGCTGCCGGCCGACGGCCTGCTCGGCCCGCCAAGAGCCGCAAGCGGTCCTAAGCCGGCACTCACCCAACGCTGACCGTGGTGACCACCACGGGAGGTGGCGCGGACTGGGAGATGCAACTCAGACACACCCGCCGGGATCTTGCATTTTGTCTCTTGATGGAGAACGGATGTTCGTTCCGTAACCATTCCGTAATAAAAAATCGCCGGGTGTCCAAGTCGCATGCGTCGGGCTGGCCCGCCGGCGCCGATCACGGCAGGTGTCCGTCCTTCGTGGCGACGGTGCTAAGAGAGCGGCCCGGTCCGTTCAATCGACCCCGGCGGCCGGGTCGGTGGCATAGGGGGGCGTGACTGGCGCTCCGTCCAGGCCCGGTGGGCGGCTTGGAGTCGGGCCGGGAGCTGGCTGATCTGGCGTTGGGACAGAGGCGGGAGCCGTCTCCTGACCAGGATGGCGCCCGAAGCGTCCAACCTGATCATGCCGAAATCGACGGCCCGGCGCAGGCTGCGGACCAGGGTCTTGCTCCTCCCCGAGCGACCCAAACCGAGGGCCCAGCCGAGGTCCCGGCCCGTGCAATCGAAACCCTCGGGTTGATCCTCGAGAGCCCGGGCGATGAAGCGCAGCAGAAAGATGGTCGACGGGCCGAGGGCGGCCAGCCAGAACTGTTCGACGTAGTCGGATCGGGGGTCGTACCCGAGGGCCTCCACCAGGGGATCGACCCAAGGCCGGATACGAAGTAGGTCCGCCCCCACCGACGGCGCCGGCAGCTGGACAACGCGGGCAGGGCGGTCGGAGGCGGCCTCGGAGCCACGGGTGATGGTCATAGTCGGACTCTTTCATGATCTTTCATGTTGGTCAATGGCTCCTGGCGCGGACCGCAGACTGTCCAGGGGCGCGCGATAGTCGGCCGATGGAGGGGACCGGGCAGGAGGGGACCGGGCAGGAGGGGACGGGACTGGAGGAGGCGGCCGGGTGGGTCGACCAGTCTCAGGCGGTCGTGGTCCTCACGGGGGCGGGGATCTCCACCGGGTCGGGCATCCCTGACTACCGGGGACCCCAGGGCACCTGGACCCGCAATCCGGGGGCGGAACGGATGGCGACCATCGACCATTACCTCACCGATGCTGAGGTGAGGAGGAGGTCATGGGAGGGAAGGCGAGGTTCGCCGATATGGGGGGCCCAGCCGAACGACGGTCACCGGGCGCTCGTGCACCTGGAGGGGCGAGGCAAACTGTCCGCGCTCGTGACCCAGAACGTCGACGGGCTTCACCTCCTGGCCGGCACGGCGCCCGAGCGCCTGATCGAGATACACGGGAACGCCCGGTCCGCCAGCTGCTGGAGCTGCGGCGACGTGCGCTCGATGGCCGAGATGCTGGAGCGGGTGGAGGCCGGAGAGGAGGATCCGAGGTGCCGGCTGTGCGGGGGGATCATCAAGTCGACCACCGTGATGTTCGGCCAGTCGCTGGTGGCCGCTGACCTCATGAGGGCGGAGACGGCGGCCCGGTCTTGTGACCTCTTGCTGGCCGTCGGTACCAAGCTGACGGTGAGCCCGGTGTGCGAGCTGGTACCCGTGGCCAGGGCCAGCGGGGCCCGGGTGGTCATCGTCAACACCGAGCCGACGGCCTTTGACCACCTGGCCGACGCCGTGCTTCGCGGGGATATCTCTGAACTCCTGCCCGCCCTGGTGAGGGCCGAGCCGGCGAGCTCGCCGGGCCGGTAGCCCAGGCGGTCCGCCGGGGGGTCGGAGGGGTCAGTCCTTCGGCCAGGCCCGGCCGAAGCGTCCGTCGTGGACCCGGTGGCCAACCGGGCGGTGACCCCGGGCCAGCGAGGGGCTGGGGCAGTCGTGCGCCGGATAGCCGAGGAGGACAGCTCCGGCCGGGGCCAGGCCGGCCGGGATGGCGAAGGCCTCCCGCAGAGCCGTCTCGCCCCGGAAGACGCCCATGAAGAGGGCGCCCAGACCCTCGGCGGTGGCGGCCAGCAGGATCGCCATGACGGCGGCGCCGGCGTCGAACCACCAGAACGGCACCGGCCAGGCGGCGGCGTCCTGGAGGCCGGCGGCGGCCTTGTCCGGCTCTGAATACCGGCGGGTATAGGGCTCGGCGCCGGTCAGGGGCAGCGCGATCACCGGGGCCCTCCGGGTGGTCTCGTGATCGGGATGAGCGTCACGCCACTGCCTGTCGGTTTCGGCGGCCCAGAAGGCGGCCCGGTCCGCCTGGTCCGACAGGACGAGCAGATCGACGCCCTGGGTGAAGCCGGCGGAAGGGCCCCGCAATCCGGCCTGGACGACCCGGTCGAGCACGACGGGGTCGATCGGGTCGGGTTCGAAGGCCCGGACCATGCGCCGCTTGCGAAGTGACTCGTACAGCTCCACGGGCTGAGGGTAGGCCGGGCTGAGGGTAGGCCGGGCTGGGGCTGGGGCTGGGGCTGGCCGGCCGGCAGGCGGGAATGTCGACCGATCCGGTAGGGTTTATGTCTGGGCAAGGCCCATCCGCAGCGAGTGAGGTGACGCGCGTGGCCAGTTTCCGGGAGCTGCTCTCCCAAACCAAGGCTCAAATACAAGAGGTCGACCCTGACCGGGCCGAGTCCCTGATCGACTCGGGCCATCTGGTCCTCGATGTTCGGGAGCCCGATGAGTACGAGCAGGGCGCCCTGCCCAGCGCCCTCCACATCCCCAGGGGACAGCTGGAGACCAACATCGAGGGCCGGGTGTCCGACCATGACACGCCCATCGTGGCGTACTGCGCCGGGGGGACGCGGTCGGCCTTTGCCGCCAAGACCCTCCAGGAGCTCGGCTACACCAACGTGGTCTCTCTGATCGGCGGGTTCAACCGCTGGAAGGACGAGGGCCGGGCCTGGCGCACGCCGGCCGCCCTGACCCCCGAGCAGCGCAACCGTTACCAGCGCCACCTGCTCCTGCCTGAGGTCTCCGAAAAGGGCCAGCTCAAGCTGCTCGACTCCAAGGTCCTGCTCCTGGGAGCCGGTGGCCTGGGCTCCCCGGCCGCCCTGTACCTGGCCGCCGCCGGCGTCGGCACCATCGGCATCATCGACATGGACGTGGTCGATGCCTCCAACCTGCAGCGCCAGATCCTGCACAACATGGACCGGGTGGGCGAGCGCAAGGTCGACTCGGCCAAGAAGACCCTCACGGCCATGAACCCCGACGTCAACGTGGTGACCTACGACGTCCGCCTGGGGGCCGACAACATCCTCGACATCATCGACGGCTACGACGTCATCGTGGACGGGACCGACAACTTCCCGACCCGGTACCTGGTCAACGACGCCTCACTCCTCAAGCGGATCCCCGTGGTCCACGGCTCGATCTTCCGCTTCGAGGGACAGGCCACTGTCTTCCACCCCTACGTGGGCCCCTGCTATCGCTGCATGATCCCCGAGCCCCCTCCCGCCGAGCTGGCTCCGTCCTGCGCCGAGGCCGGAGTGCTTGGCGTTCTGCCCGGCATCATCGGCTCCATCCAGGCCATGGAGGCCCTCAAGATCCTGCTCGGTCTGGGCGATCCCCTGGTCGGCCGTCTGCTCGCCTACGACGCCATGGAGGAGTCTTTCCGCAGCTTCAAGGTGCGCCGGGACCCGGCCTGTGCGGCATGCGGGGAGAATGCCGGGGAGATCGTGATAGCCGAATACGACGATCTCTGCATGCCCCATCCTGTCTCATAGCGGCGGGCACCCGGGTCCTTCGGACCACGCCCGCCGCCCTGCCCGGGGGCCCAACCCCGGGCGGCGCTACCGCCGGAGTCGGATGGCTCCCTGGCGAGCCTTAGGACGAGCCTTAGGACGAGCCTTAGGACGAGCCTAAGTAGCCTTGGGCCCATGGCCCAGGACGAACGCCGCACCGACTCCGGCATCGACATCAAGCCGGTCTACACCGAGGAGGACCTGGCCGGCTTCGACGCCGCCGGCCGGCTAGGCCGTCCCGGCCAGTACCCCTACACCCGGGGAATCCACCCGACCCTGCGCCGGGACCGGCCCTGGACGGTGCGCCAATACTCCGGGTTCGGCACAGCCGAGACCACCAACGCCCGCTGGAAGGTGCTGCTGGCCGGCGGCGGCAGCGGGCTGTCCTGTGCCTTCGACCTGCCCACCCAGATGGGTTACGACTCCGACCACCCCCGGGCCGAGGGCGAGGTGGGCAAGGTGGGGGTGGCCATCGACTCGCTCGATGACATGCGCCTGCTGCTGGCCGACATGCCGCTGGACCAGGTCACCACGTCCATGACAATCAACGCCACCGCGTCGATCCTGCTGCTCCTCTACCAATTGGTAGCGGAGGAGAACGGCACCGACCCGGCCAAGCTGGGCGGCACCATCCAGAACGACATCTTGAAGGAGTACGTGGCCCGGGGGACCTACATCTACCCGCCCCGTCCTTCCATGCGGATCATCACCGACATCTTCTCCTACTGCCGGGAGAACCTGCCGTCCTGGAACACCATCTCCATCTCCGGCTACCACATCCGAGAGGCGGGATCGACGGCGGTCCAAGAGATCGCCTTCACCCTGGCCAACGGCATCGCCTATGTCGAAGCGGGCCGCACGGCGGGACTTGAGGTCGATGAGTTCGCGCCCCGCCTGAGCTTCTTCTGGAACGCCCACAACAACCTCTTCGAGGAGGCGGCCAAGTACCGGGCCGCCCGGCGCATGTGGGCCCGGATCATGACCGAGCGCTTCGGGGCCAAGAGCGAAAAATCCAAGCATCTCCGCTTCCACACCCAGACCGGCGGATCGACCCTCACCGCACAGCAGCCGGAGGGCAACATCGTGCGGGTGGCGGTGCAGGCCCTGGCCGCGGCCATGGGCGGGACCCAGAGCCTGCACACCAACGG
>DATLUK010000048.1:0-7150 GCA_035533195.1 Acidimicrobiales bacterium
CCGCCGGTCTGCATGCCTGGCGCGGCCGGGTCTGGGAGAACCGTTCGGAGCTGACATGCCTGATCGCTCCGCTCCTGTGTGCCTCAGGGATGGGGTCCTTTGCTGTCTATCTGTGGGTGCGGATGGGATCGCCCTGGGCGGTCATGGACGCCCAGACCCGATTCTGGGGCAACCACGTCTCGCCTCTGGCCACTCTGCACCACTACGAGCTTTACCTCCACCTCGGCGGACGGGAGCTCAACTTGCTCATCGGCCTGTTGGGTGTCCCTTTCGTGCTCGGCACCCTGTACCTGCTCCTGCGCCGGGAGGCCCGTCCGCCGGCGTGGGCTCTGGTGTGGGGCTTCGGGGTCATCCTGATCAGCCTGGGCTCCTCCGGCCTCACCCCCAACCCCCGCATGCTTCTGCTTGCCTTCCCTGGCGGGGTGGTGCTGGCCCGCTACGTCCGAGGCCGGGCCTTCGTGGGCCTGGCCGCTGCATCTGCCGCCGGGTTGGCCCTCGTCTCATGGTGGACGTTCGGAGGCCACATGCTGCCTTGAGGACATCTCCTCGAGCAAGGTCAGCTTGACAACGCTCTTGCATGTCTCACCGGTACTCCACCCGGCCGGCTTCCGGGAACGTCGCGCTGGCCCTCACCCGGGCCAACGCCGGCACGGACCACACCGATCGATCTTCACCCCGACCAGAGCAAGCACCTCTCAAGATTGGCTCCGACCGGCCGATCCTCCCTGCAGACAGAGTTGCCACGACCCCAAGCGGGCCGGCAGGCCCGGGGAGAGTAGGGATGGAACGATGCTGGGGATGACCCGACGCAGGTCGGACTACCGGAGCGCCTTCAGCGTCCCGCCGACGGGCGGGGAGGTGCGCTTCGCGTCCAGCCTGCTCACGGCCAGGGAGTCCGCAGCGGGCTCGAGGAATGACGCGCCCCCTGACCCGGAGGCGGTCCGGGGAGCAGACCGATGACGATCGACATCGGAGCGGGGGTCGCCTTCCTCATCTTCGCGTCGAGCACAGGCGTCATGGCCGCCGCGGCCGGGCACATGCAGAGACAGAGCACTCGTCGGACCGGGATAGCCGTACCGGTTGGCGGGAATCAGCCTGTCCGCAGCGATAAGCGGCTGTAGCGCCCGACAGCGGAGCCGATCGACGAGGCCTTGGCATCGCCTGCGAGGTAAGTGTCGAGGAACATCTCGGTGATCGACTCGATGCCCGGCAGCCAGGCGCTGCCCGCCTCGAACGGAGGGAAGTGGCCGCCCCCTTCGATATCGAGGAGATACTTCGGCGCGGCCGCCTGCTGCCATATCTGCAGCCCATAGGACGGCGGGTTCGTGGTATCTGAATCTCCCTGGGCGACCAGGATCGGCGGATTCCGCCCGGCAGTCCCATCCACTGGCTGAGCGGACAGCGCCAGAAGCGCCCGGTAGCGGGGCTCGCCAGCCGGCACGCCCGCGGCGGCGGCCGCGATGGCAGTTTCAGCTCCATCGCTGTGGCCGGCCACCGCCACCCGGCCGGGATCAATGTGTGCGACCACAGGGCTGGCCTCAGTCACCAAATAGTCAGTAACGAAGCGCACATCGGCCACCTGATTGTCGATGTCCGCCTCATCCAGGTTTGACCCCGCTACGTCAGGGTCGGTCAGCGGGAATTCCGGGGCGGCCACCACGTAGCCTTGGGCGGCCCAGGAGCTGAGCAACGCCGCGTAAGGGGCCGGGCTCACATCGAAGCCATGGGCAAAGACGATAAGTGGCCAGCGACCTGCTGACATCGGGAGCCACACCAACGTCGTCAATGCCCTGGTGGCGCTAATGGTCCTGCCCGCCGCGATGGTCGGGCGGCTCCGGTCCACGAGGGGGAGAGTCAACTCCGACAGGGCATACGGCCGGGTCGGTGCCATGGCGACTGTGGTTGTTGGCAGATCGACGGTGGTGCCGGTGGGCGAAGTCCCTGCCGTCGCCTTCCTAAGGTCGGGGGCAGCGCCCCTTCCTGGAGCACACGAAGATAGGACCAGTGCCAGAGATGCCGTGGCGATCAGGACTCTCGGGAGCACCGGGCAATTATGCCGACGCTTCCGGCGGATCCGACGATGGTCAGTGGTAGGGCGTCAGGTCGGCCCGGGGGTAGCGCGCCTGGGCGTCGGCGAGGGTCTGCGGCGCGTCCCACGGAATCCAGAAGTCGTCACAAGCGCCAGGCGCCTCGCGTCGCGCACAGTGCCGGAGTGGTAGCTCGTGGGGACCTGATCTGGGCCGATCTTGGCCCTCCCGCCGGACGGAGCCCGGTCTGCGCACTTACCCGAGACGCCGCGATCGAGGTTCTGGCCGCGCTCACCTGTGCGCCGATCACTCGAACCATTCGCCGTCGCCTGGCGGATGCAGAAGGTCCGGCCGGCCTTGACCACATCGCTGCGAAAGACGATCTCGGCCCCTCCTCGGACGGGCCGGAGAAAGTGAGCGTGCAAGGAGTGCAACCGGGACCCCTCGGGAGCATCACGGCAGGCGGCCCGGATGGTGATAGCGATGCCGATGCCGCCGAAGACCACCGGTCCGGAGCCATTGGGAGTGCGCCCGACCCAGGCCTCTCCCCGCTTCTCCTGGTCAAGTACGGCCAGAAAGTCGTCGATGGCGGCCTGGCGGGCTGCCGCCCGGTCCATCACCTCATCGCCCGCGGAACTGCGCGTCGCGCCGCTCGAGAATGGCTCGCACGGCCTCGCGCCCATCCTCGCTATTCAGGCCGGCCACGGCCGCCCTGATCTCATCGACGACCCGCGCTCCGACATCCGTAACCAGCGGGGCTCGAGCGACCAGACGCTTCGTCCGACGCACGGCCAGGGGTGATTGGGCGGCAATTCCCTGACAGAACTCCATCAACCGGGCCGAGAGCTGTTCGCCGGGGGTGACCTCGGAGACAAGCCCCAGGCCCAGAGCCTCCTGGGCGTCGACGAACCTGGACTCCAAAAGGAACCTCATGGCGCCCTGGTGTCCGATCAGAGTCGGAAGCGACCAGGTCAGGCCCCCATCCGGGGAGGTGCCCGCCCGCAGATAGCCCGGATGCAGGCGGGCGCCGTCAGCGGCTATCCGGATGTCGGCCGCCATGGCTAGAGACAGCCCGGCCCCGACCGCGGCGCCGTTGAGGCCCGCCACGACCGGCTTGTCGGTGTCGAAACGCAGGGCGAGCAAGAACCGGCCGATCCAGCCCTTCTCGTCCAGGGCCAGCTCCTGCTCGGACAGTCCCGTCTCGGCCACCTCCTGGCCATCCCCGGCCAGGTCAAGGCCTGAGCAAAAGGCATCGCCGTTGCCCGTCAGGGCCACGACACGAACGGCCTCGTCAGCCTGAGCCTGAGCCACAGCCCGGACGATGCTCCAGCCCAATGAGGGGGTCAGGGCGTTCTTGCGTTCCGGCCGGTTGAGCCTCAGCAGCCTGACGTGTCCAGCGGTCTCAATGGTCAGTTCCGGCATCGGCTCAGGCTTTCACAGTCCGCCGAGTCTCGGCCTGCCATTACATCCGGCCGGCAGTCAATCACAGTTGGATCACTTCCGGCTGAAGCCGCCGGCAGGTCGTCGTCCCCTGATGCTCGATGTTCGGGGCCACCCCTAGTAGCCGCCCATCAGAGCAGCCCAGGCAGCCACATTGTCCGGCCCCCTCCGGGTCCGGCAGCGTACGGTCGGGGGCATGGCGCTCCAGGTGGTAGGAGCCGGGCTGGGACGGACCGGGACTCATTCGCTCAAGCTCGGTCTCGAGCAGCTGCTCGGCGGCCCGTGCTACCACATGATCGAGCTGTTCCCCAGGCCCGAGCACCTGCCCCTGTGGCATCGCGCCATGAAGGGCCAGGAGATCGACTGGGACGAGCTCTTCCAGGGCTTCGTCGCCACGGTCGACTGGCCCGGGGCGGCGGTGTGGAAGGAGATGTACCAGGCCTATCCCGACGCCGTGGTGCTGCTGTCGGTCAGGGACACCCCCGAGGCGTGGTGGGAGAGCTTCTCGGGCACCATCCTCGAGGTGATGCAGCAGGGCCCGACCCCGGAGATGGCTGACTGGTTCGCCATGGCCACCGACATGATCGGTCGGCGGTTCAGCCCCGACTACGCCGACCGGGACGCGGCCCTGGCTGCCTACGCCGCCCACAACCAGGCCGTGCGCGACACCGTCCCGGCCGGGAGGCTGATCGAGTGGCGGCCGGCGGACGGATGGGGCCCTATCTGCGCCGGGCTGGGGATGCCGGTGCCGGAAACGCCATTTCCCCATGTGAACACGACGGACGAGTTCCGGGCCATGGCCGGGCTGGTCCCGGAGACCTGAGCTTCCGCCGTAGCCTCGGCCCGTCGTGTGCGGTCGCTCCGGGAGCGTGAAGTCGACCGCGGCGTGACTCGCCCCTGTCCCCGACTCGCGATCGACGCTCTCGACCAGCACCGGCCGGCGGCAACGCCAGCTCCAGTCTGACTGCTCAATACCCGAGGGCCACGGTGGTCGTGGTGGTGCCGGCCGGGGGAGCAGTCGTGACGGGCTGACCGGTGGCCCCGAGCACGTACCACGTCCCGCCGAAGGCCGTGATCCGCTGTCCGTTGACCTGACCGGCGGCTGTGTCTCGGGCGAAGGTGTACAGCTGGTGGCCGGCGTAGGTGACCTGGTGGGCCCCGTCGGAGCGGGTGATTGTGCCCAGGAGGGCGGCGGTCACCCCGGTGCCCGCCGTGGGGCCGCCCGTGGCTGTAACCGGCGGCCAGTGGGCGATGCAGGCGGTGGCGCACGCGCTCGAGGTCGGCGTGTCGGCGGTCAGCATGTATAGGGTCCGGCCGGAGGCGTCAGCCAGGATGACCCCATACTGCGGGGAGCGGGCCAGGTCCACCGTGGCGCTCGTCACCGCCGCGGTGGTCGTGGGCGCCGCGGTCCTGGACGTCGACGTAGCCGAGGACCCTACGGTCGAGCCCGACGACCCGCAGGCGGCGCCGGCCAGCATCACGGCCGCCACGGTCAGCCCTCGCCAGCCCCTCGACATCCGATGCCGTGCCTGCCCGTGCTCGACCACTTCGTCCACCTCCCGGCCCTGACGCCGCCGCCATGCTAGGCCCCTGCGCGGCCCTGGGCGAGGACGGGATCGATCCCAGGCAAACATTAACGCCACCGCGCCAGCAGCCACCCGAAGCACGCCCAGCCTCACGCCAGCGATTGTGTTACGGCGGCCATGAAGGCTTCAGGCTCCTCCAGGAATGGTGCATGGGACGAGCGATGGAACACCTCGACGGTGGAGGTCGGTGGGTATTCACTCCAGCCTGTCGGAGGAGCAACGAAGTCGTACTTGCCAAGGACCAGCAGAACGGGACAGGTGATCGCACTGAAAGAAGCCCTCCAGTCGATGCCGCGACCAGACTCGAAGACCGAACTGACCCAGTCGTAGCTCGCCTGATCGAGGGCGTTGAGTTCCCCGTCCTCGAAGTCCATGTCGTACCACCGCCGGAGCGATTCGAATCGCGCCTGAAGTATCGTCCTCTCTTCCTCGCCGCCGGCTCGAGCGTGATCGGCTTGGAGGCCGGCCGCCCTCCGCTTGCCAGCTGCGGGCTTACCTCGGCGATGGTGGCTGCGATCGAAATAACCGACGGAGCCGCCGTGCCGGCTGCCGACCGCCCGGTTCCGGGCAGCTCAACGATGTGGACGGTGAAGAGTTAGGCCAGCACAGCAGGCAGGGTTCGGGCCAACCAGGTCGTCCCTATCGGAGTCAAGGCAACCAGGGAGCGCTCACCGGCTCCTGCCGTCTCGATGCGGACAGTCCTCGACTGGGTCGAGACGCTCCTGGCGGCTTCGATCTTCAAGGTCACAGGTCAGTTCCTTCGCTCGGGACACGACGCCCGGCCAGGTTTGCTTGGGCGCCCTCTCGTTCGGAGCCGTTGCCGCTCTGAACCGCCCGCCAGGCGACGGCCCGAAGCTGGGGCCGCGGAGGTAATACAGGGTTGGGATATAGGGTCTTGAGGTGATCGCGGTCGCTGGAGAACTGGTTTTGTGAATCAGGCCCGCGCCGTCTGGCAATACGGCGAGCCCGTCCACGCCATCATCTACTACGCGCCCGAGAGACAGGCGGCCACCGATGCCCTCGGTCTGAAGGGTGGGTGGATGAGCTACTTCGGCTGCCGTGCGGCTCCGCTGGGTGCTGCGACCGCTCCGGTCGTCAGCGCCCTCTTCTACAACTTCCACCCACAGATGGTCGCCCGTGCCATCCCCGACGCGTGGAGCTGCGCGACACCGTCGGCTCTCCTGGACGCTCGTCTCTCGGCAATGGACGATGCCATGCGCCGCCTGCTGGGCGAAGGGGTTCTCACCTCGTCATCTGTCGCACGCGCTGCCGAGCTCATCGCTCCGGCCGTCGCCGGCTGCAACATGGCCGGGCGGCCTACGGGCGCGGCCAACCAGGCCGTTCCGGAGCCCGACCAGCCGCACCTGCGGCTGTGGCAAGCGCTGACCGTGATGCGCGAGCACCGCGGCGACGGCCACGTCACCCGGCTCGTCGACGCCGGGGTCTCTCCGTCCGAGTCCCTCGTACTCCAAGCTGCGACCGGGCGGTCACCCGAGGATGGACTCCGCTCGCATCGCGGCTGGTCGGCGGAAGAGTGGTGGTCGGCGGCGGCGTCTCTGGGGGCACGCGGGTTGGTCGACGATGAGATGTGCATCACGGCGGCCGGCGCCAAGATGCGACAGGCAATCGAGGATGGCACCAATCGGCTGGCGGCTCCGATCGTGACGGCCATCGGCGACGCCGGGGCCGACGAGCTCGTCGCCCTGCTTCGCCCCCTCGCCGACGCGGTCATGGCCGCAAGGGCCGTCCCCACCCACAACAACATGGGATTTCCCTGGCCCCCGCCGTAGCCGGCGGCGTTCATACCACTGGTCGGACCGATATTCGCGGGCACTGCCGGGGCCGTCCACGGCGCCGTCGACGTTTACGGGGCTCCATCGGCTATACCAGGGCGTGGCCCTTCAGCTCATCTTCGAGACCCACTCGACGACGGAGGACAACGAGGCCGGGATTGCGACCGGCTGGCTCCCCGGTCGCCTTTCCGAGACGGGGATACAGAACGCCATCGCTCTGGGCGAGCGCCGCCGCAACGACGGGCTGGCGGCCGTGTTCGTCTCGGACCTGGCCCGAGCGGTGGAGACCGTCGAAGTGGCGTTT
>DATLUK010000049.1:0-6943 GCA_035533195.1 Acidimicrobiales bacterium
ATCAACTCCTTGTACAGCTCGATCGTCTCCGCCTCGACCGTGTCGAGGGGCTCCAGGCCACCGCCGGCCAGGGACTCGGTCTCGGCCATGACGGCGTCGAGGCGGGCCCGGCTGTGGGCCGAGGCCTCCATCCGTATGCGCTGCAGACGCTCGTCGTTGCGGAACACGGCCAGTCCCAGCCCGGCGTAGCGCTCGGCTCCGGCCAGATCGCCGTCGGTCAGACAAGCCCGCCCAACCTCCTCGGCCAGATCGGTGATGAGAGCTGTCATCTCCGACGCCCAGCCCTCGGATGAGAACCACTCGGACTTGATGCCTGACATCGGCATTCCCCGCACCAGTTCGAGTGCCTGCTTGCGCAACGTCAGGTCTGCGACGGCCAACTGCTGGAAGCGGGACCAGTCGGTGGTGAGCGACTCGTGCAGGGCCAGCTTGGGACCGTGCGAGAGAAGCGGTGTTCCATCCGGCGCGGTGCCGAGTGCCCGGCGGGCTTCGGATACGCGAACGTCGACGGCCTCGGGCGACGGAGCCCGCTCCGGCCAGATGGCGGCGACGAGGCTGTCCTTGGTGGTCCCCTCCAGGTGCAGGGCCACGTAGGCGACGATCTCGGCCACCTTGTTGCGCACCCGTGGCTCCCGCCAGGGGATCTCCACCGGGCCGAGAAGGCGTATCTCGCCGGCGGTCTCGGCGGCGGGCCGCTGGGACTCGGCCCGCAGCTCGGCGAAGGGAGGCTCGTCGGCCCCGATGTCAGGAGCTTCGGCCACCGCCACCAGGACTGACTCCAGCCCGGAAAGGACGTCCTCGGATAAGCGGCTGGGGCGAACCACCAGGTCGAGGAACGGAACCGACAGGCCCTCGGCGCTGAGGCGGAAACTCTCCGCCGCTCCGGCCAGGTTCGCCCCGATGACCGCGGCGGGGAATCCGGAAGAGCGGGCCAGGTCGGCTAGCTCAGCGCAGAGCGCAGGTCCGACACCGGTACCCAGGACCACGACCGAGGGCTCCCACAGCTCGACCAGACCAGCCAGGCGGGCCTCGGGCATGCTCGGCGAACCCGACCCGGCCAGTCGCTCCGAGCAGAAGCGTGCGGCCTCCCTCAGGTTGGCGATGAGCCGCCCGGGGTCGTCCTCGCTCCGTCCGTGCTCGAAAGCCGAGGGGTCCACCCCCAGGCCCACGACGTCGAGGAATCCGGCGAAGACCGAGCTGGCCAACTCCACGGATAGAGCGGTGACGACCTCGGTCGCGGCGGCCGTGTCGCCAGCGATGCTCCAGGAGCCAGCCGACTCCAGGTTCACGAGAACCTCGTCGCCGCCGGCCGTCTCGCCGATCCGCGCCAGCATGGGGAAGGCCCGGTCCTCCTCCGAGGCGAACGCCGCCTTCTCGCCCAGCGAACGCTTGAGCACCCACCTACCGGCCCCGGCGGCGCCGAAGGGTCGGGCCGGTTCGATGTCACGGTCCCACACCAGCTCGAGGCCGGTCGCCCGGACCACCACGGCGCGCAGCACGGCCGTGTGCCCCGCCGCTCTTGCCACCTGGGCGGCTAGCCGGAGCGCGGCCCGGACCCAGGCGGAGGGGTCCTCGTCCTCGGCGGGGAACAGACCTGCTACGACCGCCGAGGCTCCGGCCGGGATGGGGGTAACCCGCTTACCCCTCCGGCGACGACGCGCCCGCACCCGGGCCGCCTTGGCCAGTGCTGCTCCGATACCGGCGGCGCCCAGGCCCAGGCCGGCGACGGCTTCGAGGATTACCCCCGCCTCCTCCCGGGACGGGCTCCTTATGCCGCGGCCAACCTCGCCCGACCCGGCACGGTCAGGGTGGGCAGCCGGTGGTACCGAAGCTGGCGTCACTGTGGGCGCAGCGGTTGTGATTGGGCCGGCCGGCGCTGTGGCGGGGATGATCGGGGCGGTGGAGACCGGTCGCGCCGGAGGAGCCGAGGCGGGCGACGGCGACGGCGGCGGGGGAGTGGTTCCCACGTGGATGGCGCTCGGGAACTCCAGGACCCAGCCGGGCAGGATGAGGGAGGGGTCGGTGAAGATCTCACCGCCGCCCATGTCGCGGTCACGGTTGGCGTCCCAGATCTCCCGCCACCGCAAGGCGTCGCCCAGGTGGTCCTCGGCGATCCGCCACAGGCTGTCGCCCCGTAGGACGGTGTAGGTGGGCGCAAGAACCGGGGCCGGCGCCGGGGCCGCCACCAGGCTCACGGCAGCGGCAGGGGCGGCGTGGAACACCGCAGCGGGAGAGGACTGGCGGCCGATGAGGCTGGCGGCGGCCAGGATGGCGGTGGCCAGACCCCGGGCCATGGCTCCCCCCGGGGCCCGGGCGGCCAGGGAGCGGCTCGGCCGGCCCTGGGTCCGTGAGACGACCTCGCTGACCACGAGCACCAGGAGGTAGGCCCATACCGCCCAGCCCACCCAGGAGGCCAGTTGGGCGTCGAGACGGTGGGAGAAGTAGTGCAGGGTCCACGCCGTGCGCAGGTCGGTACCGGCGGGAGCGGGACTGCCCACTACTGCGATGAGGATCGCCGGCAGGCCGACGATGGCCAGGCCGCCGGCGACGGTGCCGGCCAGGTCGGCCTTGGGGAGTGGCTGTCTCATCCTCCTGCGCTCCTTATCCCGTAGGTGGCGGTGGCCGAGCCCTGCGCCGAAACGGTGATGGTGTTCATGCCGAAGAGATCCAGCAGCCGGTTGGGGGAAGAGACCTCGACGGCCACGCTCACCTGGACGCCGTCGACGTTGATGGCGGTGGGCCTGACCCCGGCCGAGGCCAGGTAGGCCTGCGCCGCCGCCCGGGCGGTGGCCGGAGCGAGGACGACAGCACCGGTGGTGGCGTAGGTGGGCAGGTCGAGTTGCTCGGCGCCGGCCCGGGCCGCCTGGTAGGCGACGGAGATGGCGCGGCCCTTGGCCGCCATGGCCGCTCCGCCGTCGACCACCAGTCCCACCCCGGCGAAGAGGGCGGGGACGGAGAGGACCACCCACAGGGTCACTGAGCCGGACTGGTCGCGCCCGGTCATCCCGACGCTGCCCGGTAGATGTCAATGGGGGAGGAGGCCGAGCCGCTGATGTCGCGGGCGCCGACGAGGCCGGCGGGCATGAGGTTGCCGAGCTGGGACGTGCAGGTGACGGTCACGGCCACCGAGCCACCGGCCCGGAAGTTGGTGACATCCACCGACACCGACAGGGGCGAACAGGAAAGTCCCGCACCCGGTGCCGCCGCCGTGGCTGTCGCCTGGGCGGCGGCGACGGCCGAGGCCGGGTCGCGGGCGTCCGAAGCGGCCCGGGCCGCCTGGGCCGCCACCGAGTCGGCCTGTTGGTGGGCCAGTTCGACCCGGGCGCCGGCCACCGCCAGGGCCAGGATCAGCAGTAGCACCGGGGCCAGGATCACCATCTCCAGCACCGCGCTTCCGTCCTCGGAACGCCTCATGGAACCGACTCCGCCTGGAAGACCTCGACCGGTCCGCGGGACACGACCGAGATGTGAAGGGCCAACCCCGGCACCAGCTCGGCCACCGAGCCGGTCACTGTGACCGTCGCCGTCTCCGGGCCTCGGCTGGCATTGACCGACGGCGCCGAGAGCGGGTTGCCGAGCTGGGCCAGCACGTCGGTGGCCCGGGACGTGCCGGCCTGGGCAGTGCCGTCGGTGGCCTCGGCGGCGAACAGGCCCTGGTTGGCGGCCAGGTGGGCGGCCTGGAGGCCATGGAAGTAGACCACGGCCTGGAAGATGGCCGAGGTGGCCAGAAGCACCACCGGCACCACCAGGACCAGCTGCAGGGTCGACGAGCCCGCCTCTCCTATTGGATGGCGTTGGCGTGGTCCATGATCCTGGTGACGACGATGGCCGCCGCCGTGATGGCGGCGGTGGCCAGTACGCCGGCGATGATCACCGTCTCCAGCGTCGGGCTGCCCGACTCGTCGGCGCGGATCTGATCGAGGCGCATCCGCGCCCAGGTCATGACGGTGGCCAGGTAGGTAATGGCTCCCATGGGTGGTTCCCCTTCCTTGTTTGGTTTCGCGGTCTCTCAGTGCAGGCCCCCCATCACCCCGGCCAGGGCCGGATAGCCGATGAGGGCGACGAAGCCGGCCAGGATGGCGACCAGGGGGGCGGACATCCCCTCGGTGGCCGAACCGGCGGCGGCCTCGGCCTCGGACAGCTCGTGTTCGCGCAGCGACGCGGCGCGGGCGCCGAGGGATTCGCGCAGCCGGGATCCCTCGGTGCCGGCCAGGCCCAGCCCGTCGGCCAGCTCCACCAGCTCGGGAAGCGCGAGGCGCCCTCCCAGATCGGCGAGTGCCTCCCAGGCCGGGCGGCGGGTCAGGCGGGCCGATTCCAGGCAACCGGAGATGGCGCCGTAGGCCCAACCAGAACCCATGGCGGCGGCATGGCGCAGGGCGGTCTCCAGCCCCTCCCCGGCGGCCAGGACCACACCGGTGAGGTCCACATAACCGGCGAGCGCCTGGCGTATCTCCTTCCGCCTCTCCGAGGCGGCCGAGGCCAGGAGCCACGAAGGGACCATCGCCCCGGCCAACCCGAAGGCTCCGGCGGCGACGAGCAGCGCCACCAGGGGGAGGCCCACCCCGCCCACTCTCATGACCAGCGCGGCGGCGGCGCCCATCCCCGCGCCCAGCGCGCCGGTCGTTGCTCGCTGGGCGAGGTGGGAGCCCAGGTCGGTGTCGGTGATGGCCAGGTCGGCCCGGATGGCGCCGAAGCGCTCGGCGTGGGGGTCCAGGTTCTCGACCAGCAGGCGTCCGAGGCCGGCCCGGGTTCCCGGCGGCACCGGGGAGGCGCCGAGGGCGGCGAGGCGGGCGGCCAACGGCGCCGGCGCCGGTCGGGCGGCCCGGACGACCATCACCACACCGGCGGCGACGGAGGCGGCGCAGGCCAGGGCCAGCATCATCGGAGCCCGTCTGGCTTCACTGACGCCATCCGCAGCCGGGAGGCGGGGGTGATCCGGTCGAGTCGGGACAGGCCCCACAGGCCGGCGGCGAAGGCGGCACCGATGACACCGAGGACGACCTGGCCGCCGGCCGAGTCGTAGGGGGCGAAGAACCGACCGGAGATGGCATAGAGGACGACCAACCAGGCCAGCACCGCGGCGGTGGCGGAGCGCGCCACGGTGCGCACCCGGGCCCGGTCCCGCTCGATGCGAAGCCGCATGGCGGCCTGTTCCCGGGCCGAGTTGGCCAGCGCCCCCAGGAGGTCACCGAGCTTGCGGGCCGGTCGGGTGAAGGCCAGGGTGAGCGCGGCCACGACCAGATCGGCCTGGGGATCGCCCAGTTCGTCGCCGAAGCGGGCCATCGCAGAGACCGGATCCTCGCGGCGCATCCTCGCCGCCAGGCGCCCGAGCGGCTCGGCGATGGCGGCCGGGGCCCGGGGGGCGGAAGCGACAATGGCCTGGGCCAGATCGGCGCCCACCGCCACCTGGTCGCGCAGCATCTCGGCCCAGGTGGCCACCGCTTCGACCCTGGCCACCTCCGCCTCGCGTCGGCGCCCCACCGACGCCAGGGACGGAGCGGCGGCCCCCAGCGCTCCCACCCATACCGCCGCCATGACCCAGCCGGTGAGGGCGTAGGCGCCAGCGGCGCCGCCGAGGCCCAGCACCACCCGCAGGCCCAACTGCTCGGGCCGGGGCCGGTGGCGTGCTGGCTGGGGACCGCGGCGGCGGGCCGCCTCGCGCTCGGGGCGCCAGGCGATCCAGGCCATCCCGAACACGCCCAGTCCCATCATCAGCGCCGGCACCAGAGCGGGGATCATCGCCACCCCCGGGCCGGGGTGAGGTGGTTGGGGTCGTATCCGGCGGCGGTCAGCTCGGCCATCGCCTCGGGCGAGAGCGGCACACCGGTGGGTGCGGCGCGTCCGTCGGGGCCGGGGGCGTAGATCTCGTTGGAGGAGACGATGAGGCCGTCGGCCCCCGAGCCGGTCACCTCCCGGATCGAGGTAATGGCGCGGCTCCAGCCCTCGGCCTCCCGGCGTCGAGAGATGTGGACCACGAAGTCCAAGGCGCTACCGACGACGAACAACGCGTCCTCGAATCTCAGCTGCTGGCCGGCGCGCACGGCGTATGACGCGAGACGGGAGAAGGCGGCCTTGGAGGAACTGGCATGTACGGTTCCGAGGGATCCGTCGTTGCCCTGCGTCATTGCGTCGAGAAGGGGTATTACCTCTGGCCCGCGGACCTCGCCGACGATGACGCGATCGGGACTGGCCCGTAACGCCATGCGCGTCAGCTGGGCCATGGTCACTTCACCGGTGCCCTCCAGGTTGGCCGGGCGGGCCAGGAATGCGACCACGTCAGGATGGCGCTCAGGATCGTTGTGCAGCCCGAGCTCGAGGGTGTCCTCCACGGTGACGAGGCGTTCTTCGGGCGGGATCTCATTCGCCATGGCCCTACACGCCGTAGTTTTTCCCGCGCCGGTCCCACCCGAGATCATCACGTTCTTGTGGGCCAGGACCATGGCCCGGAGCAGAGCGATTACACCGCGGTCAGCCACGCCGCGGGAGCCGAGCTCGTCCAGGTCGGCCAGAGCGACGGCGGAGTGACGACGCACGGCCAATACCGGATGGGGCGACACTCCACCCAGGGAGGCGAAGACGCGGCTGCCGTCGGCCAGGGAGAAGTTCAGCTCTACGGCGGCGGCGGTATCGACCCGGGCGCCGTTGGACCGGGCCAGGGTGCGGATCAGCTCGGCCAACTCCTCATCGTTGGCCGCCACCGGCGGGATGCGCCGGCGCCTCCCGGTCTCGTCCACGATATGGGCGGTGGCAGCTCCGTTGACGGTGATGTCGGTGATGCCCGGAGAGGACAGGTAACGGTCCAGCACGCCGGCTCCGAAGGCGTCGTCGAGCACGGCGCGGGCCAGGTCGTCCTCCTCCTCCACCGAGAGCGGCGAGTCGCCCCGAGCCAGGCGGGCGCCGGCGTGGTCACGCATGGCCTCGGCCAGCACCGCCTGGGCCAGCA
>DATLUK010000050.1:0-17266 GCA_035533195.1 Acidimicrobiales bacterium
CGCCGGCCGGCGGCTTCTACTTCCCGGACGATGCCTTCTTCGCCCGCCGGGGGACCGAGATCATCTCGAACGAGGAGGACAATCACACCATCGTCCAGATCGCCTATCCGTCGGGCCGGATCCTCTGGAGTTATGGGCATCCCCGCTCGCCCGGAGCCGCTGCCGGCTACCTGGATCAACCCGATGACGCCTACCTGCTCAAGGATGGGACGATCACCGTGGCTGATGCCATCAACTGCCGGGTTCTCTTCATATCCCCCTCTGGCGTTCCGACCGGGCAGATCGGCACAACCGGCAACTGTGTGCACAACCCACCGGCCAGCTTGGGATACCCGAATGGCGACACTCCGCTGGCCAACGGTGACTTCCTCATCTCAGAAATCCATGGGTCATGGGTTTCCGAGTACACCCGGACTGGCAGTCTGGTCTGGACGCTCCAGCTGCCCATCAGCTATCCGTCCGACCCCCAGCAGTTGGGCCCGGACCTTTACCTAATCGCTGACTACTCGAGCCCCGGGGGACTCTACGAGTTCGATCGGGAGGGTGACATCCTCTGGAGCTACCACGTCACCAGCGGGGAAGGGATGCTGGATCACCCCAGTCTGGCCGAGCGTCTGCCGAACGGGCTCATCGGGGTCAATGACGACTACCGACACCGCGTCCTGCTCATCGATCCGACCAACGACCGCATTGTCTGGCAGTACGGCCAGACAGGACTGGCCGGGACCGGTCCCGGCCAGCTGAATACGCCCGACGGGTTCGATCTGCTGCTCGCCAACGGCTCCACTCCGACCCACCCTCAGACCGGTTGAGCTGGCAGACCGGGGGCCGGCCTCAAGTCTCGTCGGAGCCGAGGTTCCTCTCGTAGCGCCAGAACTCCTCCCCGCTGCGACTGGTCAACTCGCCCTTGGGAACCCAGCCCAGACGGTCGTAGAGGCCGCTGCGGGCTAGTTCGGCCGTTGTCACCAGGACCAGGCGATCCAGTCCGGCCTGGCGCGCCCGGTCCTCGGCAGCCCGCAGAAGGGCCCGCGCCACCCCTCGGCCCTGATGGGCGGGGTCAACCAGAACGTGGGTCACTTCCCCGACCCCGCCCGGGTTGGAAGCGGGGGTGACGGGGACCGCTTCGTGGCCCCGGGCCCGGCGGCCCGACAGCTGGCCCCTGGCCACTCGGATCAGGGCCCGGCTGTAGCGCGGGCCCCGAGTGATGAACAGCTCCGCGCCGAAGGCGGGATGGGTCACGCTGCGGCCAAGCATCAGGGCCGCCAGTCGCCACCCGTCCTGCCGGAGCATGCTTCGGTAGTGGCGAGCCGGTCTGAGGGAGCCCAGGAGGGCTCCCGCCGATGTGCCGCCAGCTCGTGCGATCAGGGCCATGCCACCTTCGCTGCGTACCCAGGCCAGGTAGTAGCGGCGCAAAAAGCGAGGACCCGCTCGGGTTATGAACTCGGCCCCCAGGACCTGCTGGTGAATGGCGGCCGCCTCCGCGGCGTCGGTCGGTTGCATCTCGCCCACCGTCACCACGCTGTCCACGTTCATCACCGTAGGCGCACCGGGCGGTCTTCATCGGTCGTAATGCTCTCGTAAGCCTGGGGCGTCATCGTGTGAAGGTGTGCCGTCGGATACATTTGGTGATAGTCCTTTCGTGAGAAGTGGTTCCGTCTGTGGCAGCCTTCCGGTGACCCCGGGCGCGGTCCTAGCTGCGTCCCCTGATCATTCCGGTCAGTCGCTGCTGAGCCGGGCTGCCGCTGCCGTCCAGAGGCTGGTCTGGAGCCGCCGGGCGTCCTCCTGGGGCCATCACGGGGGCCTTTCCGTGCAGCCCGTCGTGGACGAGATTCTGCGTCAGACGCCCCGTGGCCCGGGCGCGCACGTCCTGGACATCGGCTGCGGGACCGGAACGCTGGCTCTCCCCTTGGCTCTGCAGGGAACGATCGTCACTGCCGTGGACGTCAGCCCGGCTATGACCCGGGCCGTGAAGGCTCTGGCCGAGGAGTCGGAGCTGGATAACCTCACGGTGGTCACGGCTTCGGCCGACGTCATCCAATTCCCGGACGCCAGCCTCGACGC
This sequence comes from Acidimicrobiales bacterium, assembly GCA_035533195.1. Taxonomy (GTDB): domain Bacteria; phylum Actinomycetota; class Acidimicrobiia; order Acidimicrobiales; family JAJPHE01; genus DAHUYE01. Next base: position 2,062 of record DATLUK010000050.1, read on the forward strand.
GGTGATCTCCAACTACGCCCTGCATCACCTGCGCGACCCGGACAAGAAGGCGCTGATCCGCTCGGCGGCTCGGTGGTTGAAACCCGGGGGCGTCTTACTGGTGGGGGACATGATGTTCGGCCGCGGCGCCACCCACCAGGACCGTCGCATCATCAGAGATAAGGTGGTGGCATTGGCCCGGAAAGGACCCGGTGGCTGGTGGCGGATCGCCAAGAACGCCGTGCGCTTTCTGCTGCGGGTGCAGGAGATGCCGCTTCCGCCGGGCCGTTGGGTTCGCTTGTTAGAGGAGGCGGGCCTGGTCGAGGTCAGCTGTTCTCCAGTGCTGGGCGAGGCTTCGATCGTTCGCGGAGTGCGACCGGGGAACCTGGCGGCTACTTCGGAATCAACCAGGAACTGATGGGGGGCCGCTCTCGGTCCCATCCGGGCCGGGGACGAAATCTGCTGGCGGCTCCGATCCTGGCAGCAGTAGTGGTCGGGGCGACCCTCGCGGCCTGCGGTCAGGGCACCCTCCGCGTCCGGCACGGCACCACCAGCGCGTCCAGTGCCGCTGGCTCCACTCAGCCCCCCACCACTGTGGCGCCCGCCGACCAGTGGCGCACCGCCTGGGGATCAGCCATGGCCTGGGGGTACGGGGAGGCGGTGGACACGACTGTCCGCCAGGTGGCCACCGTCGCGGTGGGCGGAACTGCTCTCCGGGTACGGCTTTCCAACCTGTACGGGAACAGGCCCCTGATGCTGGGGGGGGTCACCGTGGCTCCATCTGGACCGCGCGGCTCTCTGGCCGGGCCGGCGGAGACTCTGTTGTTCGGTGGGGAACCCACGGTCGCCATCCCAATCGGACAGGAGATCTATTCCGATCCCCTACCCATGTCGGTGCCCGCCGGTCAGGCGCTGGCCGTCAGCGTCTTCGTTCGAGGTCCCGATCTGATGACGGTCCACCCGTGCTGTGAGTCGCCCCTTGTTTCCTACTTCGGCGGTAACGGGGCGGGGGACCTGATCACCGACGCGTCTGCCGGGGCCCTGCCCTACTCCAGTCCCTGGTCTCGACTGGTCGACGCCGTCGATGTCCTCAGTCCGGCCGGTCCCGGGGTCGTCATCCTCGGGGATTCAATCAGCGATGGCTACAACAGCTCCGGGCGCTGGCCGGAGCTGCTACAGCAGCGCATCGACCTACTGCCGCCCGCCGACCAAGTAGCCGTGGTGAACGAGGCCATCACCGCCAACACGCTGACCGTCGCTCCCCGGGACGACGAGGAGAAGGGCGGCGGGCCGCCTGGCCTGACCCGGCTGGCGCCGGATGTCATCGACCTGGCCGGGATCTCCGATGTCGTCGTCCTGCTGGGCACCAACGACTTGTGGTTCGGGGCCCCGGCGTCCCAGCTGATCGCCGGCTACACACAGCTGGCCTCGACCTTGCATTCGGCCGGAAGGCGGCTCTTCATCGCCACCCTTCTGCCCCGGCGTACCGGAGACGAGCTTTGGACCTCGGTTCAGCAAGCCGCCCTGGTGCAGGTCGATCAATGGATACTTGGCTCCGGCCTTTTTGACGGGGTGATCGATCTGGCCCCCGCCGTGGCCGACGTCTACAACGGGGCCTGCCAGCCGGATGCTCTGTATCCAGCCTTCGACTCAGGGGACCATCTTCATCCCGACGCCGCCGGGGATGTTGCCCTGGCCAACGCCGTGCCCACGGCCCTGTTCGGGTTACCCCCGGCACCTCAGCTGGCCCACCCGCTGATGACGCCTACGCCCGGCTGCGACACCCCAGGACCGGGGTACCCCCCGCCTCCGATTCAGGGCTCAGGCGCCCCCGGACAGCCCCCAGGCGCTTGAGGAACGGTCCCGCCGCTGACCAGGGTCCCCGTCCCACCCACGGCGGCCGGGGCCCGGGCCAGGCCCGAAGCGTCACCGCGCAGGAATCGGTTTAGAAAGTCGATCGTCACGGCGGCCACGACTGAGGCGGCGGGGCCGGCATTCGCATAGGGGCCGAGGTGATCCGCCCCTGCCAGGCTGAGGTAGTACTTGGTACCGGGATCCTGGTTGTAGATCTCCGTACTGCACTCGGGCGGGTTGATGGCGTCGGCGGTGCCCTGAACCACCAGCAGGGGGACCGACCCCCCGCTGAAATAATCGGATCCGAAACTGGCCAACTCGGCCCCGGAGAGGATCAAGGCGGCCCGAGGTGTGAAGAACCGACAGCACGGGGCGGCCGTAAGGGCCAGGGCCACGTCCCCGCCGTCGGAGTGTCCAGCCACCGCCACGTCCCCCGGTCCGATCAGTTGTAAACCCCCGGGCAGCAGGGATGACCGCGGTGTGGTCAGTTGGGAGATAACGAAGGCCAGGTCCCTCGGGTGGTTCAGGATATCGGCCTCGTCCAGGCCACCCGGCGCACCAGGAGTGGTGTAGGGGTACTCGGGCGCGGCCACCAGATAGCCAGCTCGGGCCCAGGCCTCCAGTAGTGGGGTATACCCGAGCGGGTCGATGTCGTAGCCCGGGGAGAAGACGACCAGAGGCACGGGCGGCGCGGTGGCTGTCGGAGTCGGGGTCAGGTAGAAGAGGTAGACCGGTATGTTCCGATGGGCCGACCCGGGCACCGGTTCGTCCAGCTCTACCTGACTCCGGGAGATGCTGGGCGGGGCGGTAGTGACGGAACCGGCGGGGTCAGTCGTCAGAGTGGCCCCGGAGCTCCCCGCGGGGGAGGCATGGGGGGGAGTCACCGACCCCGCGCAGCCCGCCACCACTGCCAAGAGTCCAACCAGGACAAGCCAGGATCGGACCGGAGGTCGCTTAGGACGCCCTGGTCGTGGGCGTCGCCACGGACATGGTGAAGAAGTCACGGTTCCAATAAGGCAAGAAGTATCGCCCCGTTCCGCCCGACATGCTGGACAGCAGCTCGGTCCCATTGTTGGGGGTGGCGGCCGCCTCGGGGCTGGAGGGGGTGTAAGCGGTGAAGTTGACCCAGTCGGTGTTGATGTCGAGCTCCATGGCCCGCACCGCCCCGGCTCGAACCAGCAGGCCGGCTAGCGACGGCACGTCCAACCCCGGACCTCCGACATAGATCAGCGCTCCATTGGCAGTGACCCCCAGTCCGGAGCGCCATACATAGATCTGATTGCCGATGGTCCCACCCCAAGCTCCGCTGTAGGAGAGGCCGGCCACGGGGGCGCCGCCATCAACGATGAGGCGGAGGTTCTGGCGAACGGCCACCACGTTCGGCGTCATGGACACGTCCCTTCCCCACTGGCCGACAGTGATGGTGCCGTCCCGATAGATGACAGCCGATGCGGCCCCGTTCCTCATGGGTGCGACCAGCTGCCCCTGGGTGTAATAGCCACCTTGAGCATCTCGAAGGCGGAAGCCGGAGTTGAAGGCCGCCGTCACGGTTGTGGCCGCCTGGGCGCCGATTGGTGCCGATAAAGCCCAGGGGCCGCCACCGGGTATGTAGCTACCCGAGTAGAGCGATGCCCGCAGCAGCTTGGTGTCCATCCAGGTCACCCCGGCCACCAGACTGGTGTGGACCGGGTCCGGGCGCAGGAAGGCCTCGTACATGGTGGGCACCCCCTGTACCACCCGGCCGGCCGGGTGCCACAGTCCTTCACCGGGCAGCGGTGGAGATGCGATCGGAGCGATGGGAGCCGGTTCAGCCAAGTGGGCCGGCGCTTTTGCCGACGGGGCTGGGGCGGCGGGTGAGGATGCCTTGGGTATGAGCCCTGCCTTGGGCCTGCCTCCGACCGGGGGCTGGTGATGGGAGTACCAGAAGTTCTCGGCGGTAGCCACCACCTGGGCTCCCCCGTGATCACGGACCCATTCGGCCGCCCGGGCTCCCAGAGATCCAGGCTGGCCATAGACCGAGCTGACGAAGGAGATTCCGGCCACCACCAGAAAGAGCGTCAAGGCGCCAGCCAAGAACCGTCGGAGCCGGTGGCGCCGCCGCCGGGGGCGTGGTGGCGCGATGACCGGATTGGGCCGACTTCTGGTGGGGGCAGGGGGGGGCCGGTGGATGGCCATAATGGAAGGGAAGATAAAGGTTCCGCCTGACAGCGGGATGAAGAAAACCATCTTCATCGGACCTTAAGGATGCAACTCTACGCTGGTTGGTGATGAGACAATCGATCTCAAAGTCGCGCCAAATCGCGGGACGGGACGGTGTCGAGCGGAACGGTGTCGAGCGGAATGCGCGCCTGACGGCCACCACGGCGGCCGTACTTCTGTTCCTCCTGGCCGCCGAAGGGGTGACCGTCCTGCGGGTCAGGTCCCTGCTCAGCGCTCACATCTTCATTGGCGCCCTCATGATCCCGCCGGTGTTACTCAAGCTGGCCAGCACGGGTTGGCGCTTCGTCCGCTACTACGTCGGGGACCCCGGCTATCGGCACAAAGGACCTCCGACCTGGTTTCTGCGGCTACTGGGCCCGCTCGTGGTCGGGCTCACCGGGCTCCTCCTGGCCAGTGGAGTGCTTCTCCTGTTCGTTACCGGATCGCTCCGCTCCAATGCGCTCTTGGTCCACAAGGCCAGCTTCGTACTCTGGTTCGGCGCCATGGCCATCCACGTCCTCGGCCACCTGAGCGAGACAGCCAGACTCACCATCCGGGATTGGGCCGGCCCCGCCCGCCAGCGCCTATCCGGTCGAGGCGGTCGCGGTCTTCTCCAGGTGGTCAGCTTGGCGGCTGGCCTGGTACTGGGTCTGGCCCTGGTCGGACGGGCCAACCATTATCTGGCGGGTACCCCGCACTTCTTCCATTGAACCCGACCAACCCGAGGAACCCCACGTGAGCCAGCGACAGACCGCCCCTCCTCGCCCGGCCATCCGTCGCGTGCCCACGGCATCTCCGCGACGCGAAGGCGGTGCCTCCTGGCTCTGGCTGGCACCCCCACCGCGAGCAAGACACCTGGCCTCATGGGCGCTGCTACCCCTCCGGGCCTTTCTGGGCCTGACCTTCTGCTTCGCCGGCCTCCAGAAGTTGGCCAACTCCGCTTTTTTCAACTCGAGCAACCCGGCCTCCATCCAGGCGCAGCTGCTGGCCGCCAGTCACCGCAGCCCGATCCACGCCTTCATCCACCCGCTTGTCCATCTGGCCGTGCCTCTCGGCATCCTCATTGCCCTGGGGGAGCTGGCGGTCGGTCTCGGCACCCTGGCCGGCCTCTTCAGCCGGCTGGCGGCAGCCGGGGGCGCCCTTATCTCTTTCAGCCTTTTCCTGGCCGTGAGTTTCCACACCAACCCGTACTACACGGGCTCGGACATCGTCTTTGTCTTTGCCTGGATCCCCTTCCTGGTGGCCGAACCCGGGCCCTTATCGGCCGATGCCGTGCTGGCCAATGCAGCCCGCCAATCCCAGGGGTTGGGGGCGGAAGAGACTGTGCCTGTCCTGTTCTCCGACATCCAGCGGGTGTGCGGTTCGTACGAGGGTGGCCAGTGCGCCGCCCGACGGAATGCCCCGTGCGAGCCAGGCCCCTGTCCGTATCTGGCTAGCCGCACCTCGCCCATTCCGAGCCGCCGGGCCGGCGCCTCCCTGGATCGCCGGACGCTGGTCTTGAAGGGAACGATGGCGGCCGGCCTCGGAGCTGTGGGGTTGGTCGGATCGGGGCTGATAGCCGGCGTGGCCCGGCTCATCGGCGGGAGCTCCACGACCGCGGCGTCGTCCTCGTCCCTCCAGGCCGGCGGCTCCGGGGCCACGGCCTCCACTACGACCAGTTCGCCTGGTCCGGCCGGGACGACCGCCTCGACATCTGCTGCGAGCCATCCTCCCGGACAGAAGCTGGGCCCGGCCAGCAACGTGCCCGTGGGTGGGGCCGCCTCGTTCCAGGACCCCGGGACGGGTGACCCGGCCTTGGTCGTCCAACCCAGTAAGGGGACCTTCCTGGCCTTCGACGCCGTCTGTCCTCATGCGGGATGCACGGTGGAGTACTCCGCCTCCAGCCGCGGTTTCATCTGCCCCTGCCACGGATCGCAGTTCGACGGTCAGACCGGGGACGTTCTCAACGGACCGGCCTCGAGCGGCCTTACCCGCATCGCCGTCGCCGAAGGCTCTGACGGGGATCTCTACGCCCAGTAGGACCCGGCTGTAGCTAGCTCGGTACACCGCTAGGACGGGGTGCAGCCTCGAGCGGTGACTCCGGCCGGCCCGGTCCTTGGCGCCCGCGCCGGTGGGACAGCCGTTCGGCTGGTCCCGCCCGATGCCAGTCGACCTCCATCCGGGCACCGCCCAACCGGGAGTCCCCCACGCGCCAGTGTCCCCCGGTGGACTGAACGACCGAATCGGCGATGGCCAGGCCGAGCCCCGCTCCGCCCTGCTGGTCGCTGAGCCGGTGGAATCGGTCGAAGAGCCGGTCCCGTTCGGCCGGCGGGATGCCAGGGCCGCTGTCCTCGACTATCAGGCCTACCCGGTTGGACCCCGAGGATACGGACACCTTCACTGACCCCCCTTTGGGGGTGTACCGACAGGCGTTGTCAACCAGAACACCGATTAGGCGGTCGACCCACTCCGGTGGCGCCTTGATCAGGGCGGGAGGCTCCGAGGCGCAATCGACCGACAGGTGGATCAGGCGCGCCTCGGCCACCGGTTTGAAGCGGTCGGAACAGCTGGACGCGATGACGGAGACATCTACCGGTTCCTCACCGGGGGGCGGAGGCTCGGAGTCGAAACGCGCCAGCCAAAGCAGGTCCTCCACGATTCTTCGCAGCCGCCTTCCCTCCCCGGATACCCGTTCCAGGGAGGCTCGGTAGTCGGAGGCCGGGCGGTTCATGGTGAGAGCCAGTCCCACCTCGGCTTCGATCACGCTAAGGGGCGTGCGTAGCTCATGAGATGCGTCGGCGGCAAAGTCGAGCTGCCGTCGTCGGGTCCGCTCGATCGGAGCCGAGGCGCTGAGCCCGACGACCCAGGAACCCAGGAAGATGGCGAGAAGCATGATCGGCCCGACGACTGTTTCGAAGCTCAGCAGTATGGAGCGGACGTGGCGTACGTCAGCCAGGCTCTCGCCCGCGACCAACCATCCGCCCCCCGGGACCTTCCGGGCTTGGAGGTCAAAGGTGCTCGGCCCCAGCGAGAGAGTCACGGAGCCCGTAGGGGACCAGACCCGAGTCGGTAACGCAGGGGCACCAGCCGTGACCGACCTGGAGCGGCCGTGAGCGTCCACCTGCCACACGAGAACAGGCACGTCGTCGGGGTCCTGGCCGCTGTGAATGCTCTGGGCATGGGAGATGACTAGCGGAAGCGAAGCGTCAGCGGCGAGCGCCTCGGCCACTCGGGTCTTGACCTGAACCGACAGCCTCTCGTTGACGACGACGTCCAGAGCCCCAACGGCCAGGATGTATACCGCCGCGATCAGGACCGTGGCGATGGCGGCCACGCGGGCAGAGTGGGTGACGTTCTGACCGGCCAGGGCTGTCACGACGGGACTATCCGATAACCGACGCCCCTGACGGTCTCGATCCGAGTGCCGCCGCCGGACAGCTTGGACCGAAGTCGGGCCAGATGGACGTCGATGGTGTTGGAGCCCACCGCGGCCGCCTCCTCGTCCCACACCTGCACCGCGATCATCCGGCGGTCGACCACGGCCGGAGCCCGACGCAGGAGCAGTTCCAGGATGGCGAACTCGGTGGACGTCAGCACGACCGGCTCGGTACCTATCCGGGTCTCGTGCGTGGCTGGGTCAAGGCTCACGTCTCCACAGGCGAGAAGAGGGCCCCGGGTGTCGGCCGGTCGGCGGAGAAGAGCGCGCAACCTGGCCAGCAACTCGGAGAACTCGAATGGCTTGATGAGATAGTCATCCGCTCCGGCATCCAGGCCGGACACCCGATCAGAGGTGGTATCCCGAGCCGTGAGCATCAGGATAGGCGTCGCTAATCCCCGGGCGCGCGCCTGTTGGACCACTTCGAGCCCCGAGGTCCCCGGCATGCGCCAGTCGACCACCACCACGCCGTAGTCATAGGTTCGCAGATAGGCGAGGGCCAGGGTGCCGTCGGCCACCGCGTCCACCGCATAGCCGCTCTCTTTGAGTCCGCGTTCGAGGACCGAGCGCAGGCCGGCGTCGTCTTCGGCTATCAGAATCCTCACGGCCCGATCCTGCTACTTGGTCGGGGAGACGTCGACACCCTCAGGCGTCGGTGCCGGCTATGGGCTCACCGTAAGGAACCGACCTTACGGGTTTATTAAGGCCCTGGCCAGAGCGCTGACTTGAGGTCATCATCTTCTCGTGCCATGGAACGAAGCTGAGTTCCCGATCCTGGAGTTCGACCCCACCCGGACAGCGCTGATCGAGCCGCGGCGTCGCCGCGGGCGACAGGCCGCTCCCGAAGCGGTGGTCCTCTGTTTCTTCCTGGAGGTGATCGAGGCCGTCTGCGGAGGGGGCCGCGCAGAGGAGGTGACCGCCTTTTCCTGGGAGCACGGCACTCACTCCCTCTACGCTCTGGAGACCGACTGGGGCACGGTCGGCGTGTATCACCCTGGAGTCGGGGCTCCCATGGCCGCCGGCATGTTGGAGGAAGCCATAGCCGCCGGTGGCCGCCGGTTCGTGGCCTGCGGAGGAGCCGGAGCGGTCATCCCGGGTTTGGCGCTGGGTCACGTGGTGGTGCCGACCTCCGCCATTCGAGACGAAGGGACCTCCTATCACTACCTGGCTCCCGCTCGCGAGATCGAGTTGGAGCCCGGTGCCGTCGACGTGCTGACCTCTGTTCTCATCGGCCATGATGTCCCCCACCAGACGGGTAAAACTTGGACCACCGACGCCCCTTATCGGGAGACGGTTGGCCGCATCGCTCATAGGCGCGAGGAGGGATGCCTCACGGTCGAGATGGAGACGGCCGCGTTGGCGGCGGTGGCCCGCTTTCGGGGGGTGAGCTTCGCCCAGTATCTATACGCCGGAGATGATGTCAGCGGGGAGGCCTGGGACCACCGGGGCTGGAATAGCTCGTCGGCCCGGACCGATCTCTTCTGGTTGGCTGTCGAAGCCGCAACCAAGCTGGTGGATCCTGCCTAGGCGGCCCGCCATCAGGTGGTCGGGTTCTTGAGCGCCCTCGGTAGGATTCGAACCTACGCACCCGGCTCCGGAGGCCAGTGCTCTATCCCCTGAGCTACGAGGGCAGGGACGAACACCATAGGCGCTGGCGGCGCCGTTCGGGCCCAGTGGAAGGCCGATCGCGCCCATAGGATGCCGGAATGCCCGACTCGACCATCCTGGTGGTGGACGACGACCCCGTCATCCAGAAGCTCCTGCAGGTCAACTTCTCCATCGAGGGCTACCAGGTGGAGCTGGCGGGCGACGGGCTGGAGGCACTGGAGAAGGCCCAGGCGGTCTTGCCTGACCTCATCGTGCTGGACGTGATGATGCCGAGGATGAACGGGCTGGAGGCGGCCAAGGCCCTGAAGGCCGATCCCAAGACGGCCTCCATCCCGATCATCATGCTCTCGGCCAAGGCCCAGGACATGGATCAGGACGCGGGCAAGGAAGCCGGGGTGGACCTCTACATGACCAAGCCCTTCGACCCGCTCGACCTGCTCGACCGGGCCGCCGAGCTCATCAAGGGCAGGTAGCCGCCCCGAGCCTCACATGCGCTCGGGCGCCTCGATCCCGAGCAGGCCCAGGCCGGTGGACAGGACCGAGGCGGTCAGCCGGCAGAGGACCAGCCGGCTGTCCCGCAGCTCCGGCTCCGCCCGCAGGACCGGGCACGCCTCGTAGAACGAGGTGAAGGTGCTGGCCAGGTCGAACAGATAGGTGCAGAGCCGGTGGGGGGCGAAGCCCTCGGCCACTGACTCCACCGCCGCCTCGAAGCCGAGGACGGCCAGGGCCAGGGCCCTCTCCTGGGGCTCGGCCACCAGCACCGCCGGCTGATCGGCCGCGGTGGTCGCCTCCGCCCGGCGCAGGATGGAGCGGATCCGGGCGTGGGCGTACTGCAGATAGGGAGCGGTGTTGCCCTCCCGCGCCAGCATCCGGTCCCAGTCGAAGACGTAGTCCTTCACCCGGTCGTTGGCCAGGTCGTAGTACTTGAGGCCGCCGACCCCGACCGCCTCGGCCACGGCTGTTTGCTCATCGGGGCCCAGGTCGGGGCTCTTCTCCACCACCACGGCCCGGGCCCGGGCCACCGCTTCATCCAGGAGGTCGGCCAGCTTGACCGAGTCGCCCGAGCGGGTCCGGAAGGGACGACCGTCCTGGCCGACCACGTTCCCGAACGGGGCGTGCTCGGCGGTGGATGCCGGTCCGAGCCATCCGGCCTCCCGGCAGACGGCAAAGACCATGGCGAAGTGCTGGGCCTGCCTGGCGTCGGTGAAGTAGACCAGCCGCTCGCCGTTGAGATCCTCGGTGGAGTAGCGCACCGCGGCGACGTCGGTGGCGGCGTAGAGGTAGGCGCCTTCGGAGTTCCTGATGATGACCGGCTGGGGCTGGCCGTCCCTGCCGGTGAAGCCCTCCGGAAAGACGCACAGGGCGCCCTGGTCCATCCGGGCCAGGCCCTTCTCCTCCAGCTCGCGCGCCATGGGCTCGAGCATGGGGTTGTAGAAGCTCTCCGCCCGAATGTCAGCCGGGCCGATGGTCAGGCCCAGCCTCCGGTACACGGCCTGGAAGTGGCGCTCGGACTCGTCCACCAGCGCCTGCCAGAGGGCCATGGTCCCGGCGTCGCCCGCCTGCAGCAGGACCACCCGACGCCGGGCCCGCTCGGCAAAGGTCCCCCCGGCGTCGAACTTGGTCTGTGCCTCCTGATAGAGCACGTTGAGGTCGGAGATGGTCCGCTCCGAGGAGGTGTTGGCCTCCCAGCCCAGATCGACCAGGTGCTCGATGAGCATCCCGAACTGCCGGCCCCAGTCGCCCAGGTGGTCCTGGCGGATGACCACGTGGCCCAGGTATTCCAGGACCCGGGCCATGGCGTCCCCGATGACCGGGGAGCGCATGTGGTGGACCAACAGCTCCTTGGCCACGTTGGCCCCGCCGTAGTCCAGGACGAAGCGGGATGGTTCGCCCACCTCGCCCACCCCCAGGCGAGGATCGGCCGCCGCCGCCGAGGCCTGGCGGCCCAGGAACCCGTCGTCCAGGGTCAGGTTGATGAAGCCCGGGCCGGCCACCTCGGCCCGGGCCACCACCCCTTCGGCCCGCAGCCGGCTGACCACCGCCTCGGCCACCTCCCGGGGTGGCCTTCCGGTGGCCTTGCCCAGGGACATGGCCGCATTGGCCTGGTAGTCCCCGAACTTGTCCTGGGCCGAGCGCCGGATGATCGGATCGGTGGCCCGGAACTCCTCACCCAGCGCGGCGGCCATGGCGTCCTGGAGTAGCGGGACGATGGTCTGCGACGGATCGGGCATCAGCCATGTTCCCAGGCCGATGCCCGGGACCTCAACACAGTTGAGACCAGGACCGGCATTAGCTTCGATCCCTTGCGGATACCTACCTACCTCCTGCCCGATACCGCCGCCGTGGATCCGGTCAGCGGGCACCTGTCGGCGGGCGGGGTCGACCTGCTCGACCTGGCCTCCCACTACGGCACTCCGCTGTTCGTCTATGACGAGGCCCACCTGAGGGAGCGTTGCCGCCAGGCGGTGGCGGCCTGGGGGGACGGAGTGGCTTACGGATCGAAGGCCTTCCTGTGTGTGGCCATGGCCCGACTGGCCCACGAGGAGGGGATGTGGATAGACGTGGCCACCGGCGGGGAGCTGCACGTGGTGCTGGCCGCCGGCGTACCGGCCGGGCGGGTGGTCATGCACGGAAACAACAAGTCAGCCGAGGAGCTGCGGGCGGCGGTGGGAGCCGGAGTCGGCCGGATAGTGGTGGATTCCTTCGATGAGATCGACCGGCTGGAGGCGCTGGCCTCATCCCCGGGCTGGCGCCGACCCCGCGTGTTGGTGAGGGTGACTCCTGGCATCGAGGCGCACACCCATGAGTACGTGATGACCGGGCAGGCCGACTCCAAGTTCGGCTTCGGGCTGGCCGGGGGCCAGGCGGCCGAGGCGGTCAGGCGGCTGTCCCGGTCCGAGGCGGTGGAGCTGGTCGGCATCCACGCCCACATCGGCAGCCAGATCTTCCTGACCGAGTCCTACCGGCGGGAGGTGGAGGTTCTGGCCGGCTTCTTCCGCCCTCTGGACCTGCCCGAGCTCTGTGTCGGAGGCGGCCTGGGCGTGCCCTATGTAGCGGATGAAACGGCGCCGTCTCTCGGCCTGTGGGCCAATGTGGTCAAGGCGGCCTGCGCCGAGTTCGGCATCCCGGACTCCACCCGGGTGACGGCCGAGCCGGGGCGCTCCATAGTCGCCGCGGCCGGCATGACGCTCTACCGGGTGGGCACCATCAAGGACATCCCCGGGGTGCGGACCTACGTGGCTGTGGACGGAGGCATGAGCGATAACCCTCGCCCCGTCCTCTACGGCAGCGGATACGAGACCTTCCTGGCCCGCTGCCCCGAGGACGAGCGGGCCCGCACGGTGACGGTGGTGGGCAAGCACTGCGAATCGGGGGACTTCATCGTCCGCACCGCCCGGGTCCCGGCCGACGTGGCGGTCGATGACATCCTGGTGACGCCGGTCACCGGTGCCTACGGCCACTCCATGGCCTCCAACTACAACAAGGTGACCCGCCCCGCCGTCGTGTTCGTTGGCGGTGGCGTCGCCCGGCTGGTGGTGAGGCGGGAGACCCCGGATGACCTGATGAGGCTGGAGGTCCTGGACGGTTAGCTCCGGTACCTTGGTCCGGTGGGCGAACCGGTACGGGTCGGATTGTTGGGCTGCGGGGCGGTAGGCGGCGCCCTGCTCAAGCTGCTGCACTCCGACGCGGACCTGATCACCGCTCGCTGCGGTCTGCGCTTCGAGGTGACCCGGGTGGCGGTACGCAACCTGGCCAAGGACCGGGGTGTCGCTCTGGCCGAGGGAGTGCTCACCCACGACGCCGCCGCCGTGGCCCGCGACCCGGACGTGGATGTGGTGGTGGAGCTGATCGGGGGGACCGAGCCGGCCCGGGGCCTGGTCACCGCTGCCCTGACGGCGGGCAAGCCGGTGGTGACGGGCAACAAGGAGCTGCTGGCCAACTTCGGCCGGGAGCTGTCGGACCTGGCCTCGGCCCACGGTGTGGACCTCCTTTATGAGGCGGCCGTGGGTGGAGGCATCCCCTTGCTGCGGCCGCTGAGGGAGTCCCTGGCCGGGGAGCGGATCCACCGGGTGCTCGGCATCGTCAACGGCACCACCAACTACATCCTCACCCAGATGACCGAGGAGGGTGCGTCCTACGCCGACGCTCTGGCCGAGGCCCAGAGCCTCGGCTACGCCGAAGGCGACCCCACCGCTGATGTGGAGGGCTTCGACGCCGCCGCCAAGGCGGCCATCCTGGCCACCATCGCCTTCGGGTCAGAGGTGATGGCGGGCGACGTCTACCGGGAGGGCATCAGCGCCGTAACCGCCGATGACATCGAGGTGGCCGGCCGCCTCGGCTACGTGGTGAAGCTCCTGGCCGTGGCCGAGTCGGAGGGGGGCACGGCGGGGGCCGCCGTCGGAGTTCGGGTGCACCCGGCCATGGTTCCCAAGTCCCACCCGCTGGCGTCGGTCCGGGGATCGTTCAACGCCGTGTTCATCGAGGGTGAGGCGGTGGGGGAGCTGATGCTCTACGGCCGTGGCGCCGGGGGCATGCCTTCGGCCAGCGCCGTCCTGGGGGATCTGATCGACGCCGCCCACAACCTGCGGTCCGGCTCCACCTCACCCACGCCGCACCGGCCCCGGGCCAGCATCGTGCCCATCGACCAGCTGAGTACCCAGTACTACCTGAACGTGGACGTCCTCGACCGACCCGGCGTGCTGGCCAGCGTGGCCGAGGTCTTCGGTGAGAACCGGGTGTCCATCCGGTCCATGGAGCAGGCCGGCCTGGGTGACGACGCCCGCCTCATCTTCATAACCCACACCGCGCAGGAGAGCGATGTCCAGGCCACCGTCACCGGTCTGCACCAGCTCGGCGCGGTGAAGCGGGTCGGGAGCCTGCTGCGCGTGGTGGGAGGGGAGTAGTGGCCCGTCCGGGCTGGCGCGGGGTGATCGAGGAGTACCGCGACATCCTCGATGTGGACGACTCCACCCCGGTGGTCAGCCTCTATGAGGGCGGCACCCCGCTGGTGCCGGCGCCGAGGCTCTCCGAGCGGGTGGGCGCCGAAGTCCACCTCAAGATCGAAGGGGCCAACCCAACCGGCTCGTTCAAGGACCGGGGCATGACCATGGCCATTTCCAAGGCCCTGGGCCGGGGGGCCAAGTCGGTGGTGTGCGGATCCACCGGCAACACATCGGCCTCGGCCGCCGCCTATGCCGCCCGGGCCGGGCTGACCTGCACCGTTCTTATCCCGGAGGGCCACATCGCCCTGGGGAAACTGGCCCAGGCCCTCATCCACGGGGCCCGGGTCCTCCAGGTGCGGGCCAACTTCGACGTCTGCCTGCAGATGGTGAGAGACCTGGAGAAGCTCGGCCAGGTCATAGCGGTCAACTCCTTCAACCCGGACCGCATCGAGGGTCAGAAGACCGGCGCCTTCGAGATCGTTGACGCCCTGGGTGACGCCCCCGAGTACCACTGCATCCCGGTCGGCAACGCTGGCAACATCACCGCCTACTGGAAGGGATACCTCCAGTACCGCCAGGCCGGCCGCTCGTCCCGCCTCCCGGCCATGCTGGGGTTCCAGGCCGCCGGGGCCGCCCCCATAGTCGAGGGCCATCCCATCGAGTTCCCCGAGACGGTGGCCACCGCTATCCGCATCGGTAATCCCGCCTCCTGGTACGGGGCCACTGCCGCCGCCTCCGAGTCGGGTGGCGCCATCCGGGCCGTGACCGATGAGGAAATCCTGGAGGCCTACCGGTTTCTGGCCGGCCAGGAGTCCATCTTCTGCGAGCCCGCATCGGCCGCCTCGGTGGCCGGCCTCATCCGCTACGGAGTGCCCGCCGGCTCCCGGGTGGTCTGCGTTCTCACCGGCCACGGCCTCAAGGATCCCGACATCGCCATCGGACAGATCCCGGTACCCATGGCCGTCGACCCCGACTTCAACGCCATCCGGGCCGAGCTCGGCCTGTAGGTTCCCCTCCCCGCCGGGCGGTCGGCTTGTAGACGGGGGGTGTGGCCGCCTAACATGCGCGGCGCACCGCGTGTCGTCTAGGGGGCGGTGCCTAACGGCTAAGCCCCATTGCGACCGTTCCCTCCCTGCGTGAGCGTGGTTTGTCACGCCGGGCGCCGGATGGCGAGGCCATCGGCAGGGGGAATGGCGGGCACCCGCCG